>PCYM01000005.1 GCA_002774875.1 Candidatus Uhrbacteria bacterium CG10_big_fil_rev_8_21_14_0_10_50_16 | reverse complement strand
ACGGGGCGACCTATAGGGATGTGTCCCCACAACAAAACCGCCCATGTGGCGGTTTTGTGTTTGGTGTGAGTACAAGTACCCATGAAAGCGAACCGGCTTGTTTTGGTTGTTATTTATAGAAACACGATACAATTACCCACTAGTCATATTGCGAATCATCTTCTCAACCAGATGTGCATCGGCGTGCTTGCATAAACCAAGATACGATGACGTGTTATCTGTAGTAGCGTTTCGTAATGCTCTGCGCTCCGTCGACGGTCGTAGAATGGTTGCGTGCGGTAGTAATATATATCCGAGAAAATCCACGCCCTGCCTCCAGGTTCTCACATGTACCTTGTTTGGATGCAGATGCATGTGGAGATGATTATTAAGAAACGTCTCAATTCGTTCAGTCAATACACCGCATTCTTCCGGAGATTCTGCGAGCAGTGCAAAATCATCACAATATCGGACGTAGTAGCGTATCTTGAGTTCTTGTTTAACGTACCAATCCAACTCATGTAGGTAGACGTTTGCAAACAGCTGGCTCGTGAGATTGCCCAGAGGTATTCCCATTCCAGGAGAGGTAGAAAAGCTCTCTACGATTCCAGTAAGTAACTTCATAGTTTCGTGATCATAAATGTGCCGTTCAAGAAGATGAAGTAGCTTTTGATGATTCACACTTGCGAAGAACTTTTGAATGTCACATTTGAGAGCGTAGACTATTTTTGTGTTGTTGGTACTACCTCTGAGCAAGAACGTCCTCAGTCTCTTCACCGCCGCATGCGTTCCTTTTCCTACGCGACATGAATAACTGTCATAAATAAACCGTTTCTCAAATAAGGGTTCGATAATATTTACGATAGCTTGATGCACAACTCTATCTTTTACATCGGCCTTGTGAATAGTGCGTTGTTTTGGATCATGAATGGTAAATCGCTCGTAGGGACTATGCTGGTAAGCACCTGATGCAAGTTCGGCTTGTAAGGCAAACAAGTTGTCTTCAAGATGGCATTCAAATAACATCACGTCTTGGCGGCTTCGCTTACCTTTACGAAAACGCTCCCATGCGATAAAAAGGTTTTCTATCGAAGTGATCTGCAAAAATAACTCATTATTTTCTGACCTATGAAGACACCTATTTCTCCCCCCCCCCCGCACTATTAGGAAAGAGCGAAAGTTGCTCGGTGGAGGTCCTGGCGACATCCCAATTGTTCATACGCTTTACGATATTTATGCTGAGTGGAATGAGATCGTAGAAAAGTTTCCAAAAGTACAACGATACGCTCTAGGCGAACGCGTCTCGCTTCATACTTTAACAGTACTTGAATTGGTCCTTACCGCCAGCGCAAATACCAAAGACCAGGAGAAGCTAACGGCTCTGCAACAAGCAAGCGCAAAACTTGATCTTATTAAGCTCCTTGTACGACTATCCAAGGACTGCAAGTGTATTGGGAACAATCAATATCTCCATATTGAGTCCAGACTTATTGAAACAGGAAAGATGTTAGGCGGCTGGATCAAACGCACTCAGGAGGATTTCAGAAAAACGGAGGAAGACAAAGAAGCGCGATAGAGCGCTTCTTTGCTACATAAGAACTCCCGACGGAGGGCACCGAGTAGTTCGAGTTGGCATTGCTGCACCAGTTGGCGTTCAGGTTCACCGTGCCATCGTTCAGGTTGCGGTGCACGCAGGGCACGTTCTGCCACGGCTCATCATCGTTCTCGGGGACACCTCACTTTACATCTCATCCTTCCAAGACACCGAAGCCAGACGCATCCAACTTCTGAATTTTATGCGGAACCTACTCCCTCACTGAAGGCTGACCCGTCGGCCGAAGCCTTGGCGAAGGCTGATTCCAAGATAAAATGCGGAGTGCTTGTTGATCCCACCGCACACTTTCATTATCCGTGAACAATGAAACTCTGTCGGCATATTGGGAAACAAGAGATTTCGGTGACCAGTATCCTCTTGTCCCTCCGTAGCTTTAGCGAAGGGGGATGAACACTAGCTCACTGACCTACTTTCCATTACTAGTTTACCAAAATTAATTGGAATAGAAGAGCGGCACCTGGGAGTGACGCTCTTCTATTGAGCGTTTTCCAGATGCCGCAGTGCCACGTAGAGCGCGTGCGCTTTTTTTGTGGCGAGTTCGCTTCGCGAACGAAGGGTCAAGGGACAAGACACGTCACTCGCGAGTGACAGTGCCAAGTCCCAAGAACCTCCGAGCGCAAAGCGTTCAAGTTCCCAGTGCCTACTCCCCGACGGAGGGCACCGAGTAGTTCGAGTTGGCACCGCTGCACCAGCTGGCGTCCAGGCGCACCGTGCCATCGCGCAGGCTGCGGCGCACGCAGGGCACGCCCTGCCACGGCTCATCATCGCTCTCGGGGACGTTCAACTCGTAGCCGGCGCAGAACCAGGCAGGCTTTTCCTTGTAGTCGATCGCCTTGGCGCGATCCGGGAACATCCGCGCAGCGAAGATGCCCGCGTCCGAGAGCGACCGACTGCTTCGCACGGACGTGATGTCGGTGCGCTGTCGACCCTCCGACAGATCGAAGGTGACCCAGCAGATCCCCGGCTTGTGCCGATCGTTCCCGCCCAGGAGCCGCAGGCGTTCCACGTCCTCGCCCCGGTACGGGTGCGCTCCGGACAGGAGCAACTCCCACCGCCAGAACTTGGGATCGTGGATGTGCTTGACGCTCGCGCAGGTCGCTTCGAAGGTCTTGATGACCCCATCGCGACCCTCGCCGAAGGCCGCCGGCCGCACCTGGAAGCTGCGGAAGGCGTCCTTGCCCTTGGGCCAGTTGGGCGCCATGCGCTCGAGGTGGGTGAGCTCCGAAGACGTCGGCTCCTTCGCGCCCAGCGGGCAGAAGGTGTCGTTGTAGGCGGCTCGCAGACGATCGAGGGACTCCTTCACAGAGATCTCGAACGGGTTGGAGTTGCGTCGCTCGTTAAGCGACGTGATCCACCACTCCATGAGCTTATCGTCTCCGAGGAGCTCCTTCATGATAGGATCGGTGCCGCCGAAGCGGCGAAAACGACGCCAGAACTCAGCGTTCTGGTCAGGATCGGGACCGGCCATAAGACCTGCCTCCTTGTGCCAACTCCGACTAGCCTCCAATCACGCCTTATGCGCTCACGGAAACCTGCCTTTGTCCATTAAGAGTGGCGTTTTGAAGTCTGCACTAACTGCAAAACGCCACTCTCAAGAGATATTGGAACTTGTCAGATGGTAAAGAACAACGGCTAAATATAACAGAAAACAGGCTTTCTGTCAATCAAATATACCATCCTTCACTAATTTGTAAGAAACTTTACTTATTAGAAGTAAATAATCATGTTTTTTGACTAATCTTAGCTGAAAGGCAGGCGGGACGACCCGAGTGGTTCGAATCGCGTCCACCCCGCCATCCCCCGCCGCTCGTCAAAGACGTGCAATGGGGGATGTCTCTCCAAAGCTCCGCAGGAGCGAAGGAGGACCAAACCACAAATACGACCCCATTGAGGTCGTGTTTGTTTTGTACAATATAGAAGTATATATTTTGTGTATATTCTTCAAAGCAACATTAATGGAAGAAACTATTACGGATCAACTGGTCAAGATAGTGAGAAGCGTTTACGCGAGTACAATACCGGGAAGTCACAACATACAAAAAAATCTCTACTATGGACTCTCATTTGGTATGCGGCTTTCGCAACAAAAACAGGAGCGGAGCATTTTGAACAATATCTAAAATTTAGTTCCGGTCGCGCGTTTTATTGCAAGAAACTTATTTTAAAAAAATAAACAAATCTAGCTTGGCAGCGCCTCTGCCGTAAAATAAAGACCGCTCCTGGGAGTTCGTACCCGAGAGCGATTTTTTTTGGAACGTTCCCTCGGCTAACGCTTCTGCCTCGGTGGCCAGTATTTGATCCACACGTGGTCTGGGCCCATCCACTGGGTGTACATTCTGATGGTTACCATCGGCAACGGAATGCCATCCACGTCGATGCCGAACCTCTCCCGCAGGGCGCTGCGGGTACCGGGGCCAAAGTTGCCGTCCACTTCGCTCTCAGCAAGACCGAGAATTTCTCGCTGGAGACATATGACCGCCTCTACGCTCTTTCCCACATGCCGGCCGTTCACCTCAACCGTGCACCGCGAGCCGACCAGCCCGTTGAGAATCATCTGCATCACCAAAACCCCACACGTTTGTGTGGGGTTTTTACTAAGCACCTGTAATAAACAGGAGCTGCGTGGTCTTCTTGATAAGTTTTTGTTCTTCTAATGCTGCACGGGCAGCTTTTTGAAACGCATCGGCGCTTCTTGCACGCTTGAGCACAAACGGTGTCACTCCCCAACACAGACTCAACTGCCTTGCCTGTTTGTCGTCCACCGCCGCAATAAAAATTGGAACCTGTGGTCTGTGTCGATTAAGCGTCAAGGCCACGTCTCCAAACTGCATGCCCGATACAATCGCCTCCACCTTGTCCCCTTCCATTGCCACGCGAATCTGATCCACAAGCGCCATGTCAGTCTCATCCACGCAGAGCTGATCGGGCCGCACCTGGCTATACACACTCGCCTCCGTAGCCTCTGCAACCGTCACGAGCGTCTCTACAGCCTTTACCGGGTACTTTCCGGTAGCAGACTCCGCTGAGAGCATGATCGCGTCCGTATGGTCAATAACGGCATTTGCCACATCCGACACCTCCGCACGCGTTGCACGAGGCTTGTCCCGCATACTCTCTAACATTTGCGTCGCCACAATCACCGGAACACCCGCACATCGGCATTTATGGACAATTTCTTTTTGATGCAATGGGACTTGCTCGGCAGGAATCTCCACACCTAAGTCTCCCCGCCCCAACATAATCGCATCCGCTTCCTCAATAATATCGTCAATATGATGAATGGCATCTGCGCGCTCCACCTTTGCCACAATCTCAATATTGCTTGGCTTAATCCCCTGACGCTTTTCCTCGCGTTTAATAAGCTCACGTAATTTACTCAAATCCTCCCCATTACTCACAAATGACAGCACGATCATATCCACGCCCGCACGCACACCAAAAGCAACGTCTTTTTGATCCTTAGCCGTGAGCGCAGACAAGCGCACCGATGAGTCCGGCAAGTTAACACCCTTGTGAGAGGTGACAAGTCCTCCAACCTCCACACGTGCAGAAACCGTCCCTTTATGGACCGCTGTGACGCGACAGACCACATTCCCATCATCGATCATCACGCGGTCGTGTGCCTTAACATCACGCGCAAATCCTCCGTACGTAACAGGAATCAACTGATCGCGGTCGTTGTACTCTTTGGCCTTTGGAGAAAAATGAACGGTCTTTCCTTCGCCAAATTTAAGACCCGCAGCCGGCAGCGCCCCCACGCGAATTTTGGGCCCCTGTAGATCCTGCATAATGGCTACGGGAATGTTCATGGAAGCCGAAAGTCCACGGATTGTCTCAATAAATCCTTGGTGCTGCTCATGCGTCCCATGCGAGAAATTCAAACGAGCTACACGCATGCCAGCGAGGATCATTTTTTTAAGTGTCGCCTCTTTTTCAGAAGCCGGACCAATGGTGCAGACAATTTTTGTTCGTGACATATAGAAGACACGGTTATTGTGTTCAAGCCCCCTTACGTATGCTCTTGCGTACGTTTCCGAATTAATGCGTTCAACTCCTGCTGAAATGTTTCTACGTCTTCAAACTGTCTATAAACACTTGCGAAACGGATGTAGGCCACTTTATCAAACGTACGTAATCGATACATGACAATGGCTCCCAATTCATCCGACGTCAGCTCAGGAACCTTCTTGCGCTGTATATCTCGCTCAATGGTGTGTATCAATTTTTTGAGGCGGAGATCCGTGTAGGGTCTCTTCTCCAATGCACGAAGGATCCCCTTAAGTATCTTGTCTCGAGAATACGCCTCACGACGTCCATTACGTTTTACCACCGTTAGATCCATGAGCTCCGCCTCTTCTACCGTCGAGAACCGATACAAACAGGCCAAACATTCACGACGTCGACGAATCCCCATGCCATCCGAGGAAAGACGCGTGTCTACAACCTTCGTCTGTTTATTACACACCGGACAGTTCATAGGCCCATTATAGCAAATCAAGAGAAAACCCGCTCGTAACACAAGCGGGTTTTACCCATTACATCATTTTTTTGCGAATGAATGCAGGAATGTCGATTGAATCCTCATCCGACGCTTGATCTTCCGATGAAGAAGTCGTGTGAACAGGAGCGGGAGCCACAATCGGATCTGATGGCATAGCTTTCCTTGCCGCCGATTCATCGCTGGAAACACGCTTGGTCATTGGACTTGGCGTTGGCTCAAGATCCTCCATCATACGTTGTTGAGGTCGTTCCATTGTTGGTCGCACACGTGTCACGGGTGGTGTCCATGTCCCTGCAACCGGTACCACACTTGTTCCATACACAGCAGAGGTCATTTCATTTCCCTCAAACCCCGTTGCCACAACCGTAATGATAACTTCATCCGTAAGCGCTGAACTAATGTTTGCCCCAAAAATCACACGTGCGTCGTCATCCGCAGATCCGGTAACAACCTTGGCAGCCTCAGCAACCTCATGCATTCCAAGGTCTGCACTTCCCGTGATCGTAAACAGAATTCCTTTTGCACCCTCAATAGAGATCTCTAACAACGGACTCGCAATCGCCTGTTTTGCGGCCTCCACAGCACGATTCTCTCCAGATGCCGATCCAATTCCCATGAGTGCCGAACCTGCATTGGACATAATCGCTTTTACGTCCGCAAAGTCAACGTTAATGAGTCCTGGAATCGTAATAAGATCCGAGATGCCCTGCACACCTTGGCGCAAAACGTCATCCACAATCTGAAAGGCATCAACCAGGCTCGTTTTCTTATCAATAATCTGCAAAACCCGATCGTTTGGAATTGTGATGATCGTATCCACGTGGGCTGAAAGATTCTCGTATGCTTCATCGGCAATCCGCTTTCGCTGCGCCCCTTCAAACGTAAACGGTTTTGTTACGACCGCAACAGTGAGAGCTCCCACGTCTCGTGCAAGTTTTGCCACATGTGGCGCCGCACCGGATCCTGTTCCTCCACCCAAACCTGCCGTAATAAACACCATGTCCGCTCCGTTAATGGCATTGCGGATTTCATTTTGACTTTCCTCAGCCGCGCGATATCCGATCTCTGGATTCATGCCAGCGCCCAGTCCACGTGCAACGGACTTACCGATTGCCAATTTTATTTGCGCAGCGGAATGGTGGAGCGCCTGCGCGTCTGTGTTGATCGCAATATACTCGACACCTTTTACACCGGATGCCACCATGCGATTAACAACACTATTTCCACCTCCTCCAACACCAATAACTTTGATCTTCGCGAACGTTTCGATTTGTGGTTTTACTTCAGCCATAGAGCGGGGTTAATTCGGATACCAATTGTGTTCAGCTCCCCCAGCTTGAACAGTTTTTGTGATGGAGGAATTATACCACCCGTTCCCAACTGGTCAACGCAAGAAATGTGTTCACCTCCATTTGGCAAACAAAAAAACAGAGCCGAAGCTCTGTCTCCGCAGGGAACCTTATGGCATCAGGCCTTTTACCCAGCCTTTCATCATGCCTCCCAACTGATCCATATTTTTGAGTCGATCCATAACACTACCAATGGAGCCTCCCTTATGTCCCTCAATCTCCTGCGCCCATTTTATGAGACCAATAGCCGTTGCAAATCCAACATCGTGTACTTGCTCCACGGCAGACGAGACACCGATCGGTGTTCCAAGGGTTACGGGGAGTCGTAATACATCCTTTGCCACCTCGGTCATGCCTGGCAATTTAGCTCCGCCGCCTGTCAAAAAAACACCTGCTGGGAGCAAACCAGAACGATCGATTCGAACAAGCTCCTCATCCACTTTTTCAAACAGCTCCTCCGCACGCGCATGAATAATTTCTGCTAAAAACTGATGCGTACAACTTTCGTCCCCAAGGGCACCAAATTCACTTACCAAAATCTTTTTACTTCGGTCCGTTTGCGCCGTCAATGCCGTCCCGTAGGATAGCTTAATTTGCTCGGCAACATCAATAGACGTTCTGAGTCCAATCGCGATGTCAGACGTAATATGATCCGCACCGATTGGCAACACAGCCACATGCAAAACATCTCCTTCTTCGTACACAATTACGCTTGTGGTTTGGGCACCAACATTGATCACCACACTTCCAAGCTCTTTTTGCTTTTGTGACAATACCGCCTCCCCCGTTGCAAGGATAGAAAATACAAGGTCATCAATATTGAGGCCTGTACGATACACAGCCTTGGTAACATTTTTTATCTGCGAGGTCAGCCCTTGAATAATGAGTGCATCCACCTCTAAACGAATGCCTGTCATTCCCACGGGATCTTTGACACCGCGCTGACCATCCACCGTAAAGCTTTTTGGAATCACGTGTAAAATCTCATGGTTGCTAGGTGTCGCCACCGTGCGTGCTGCCTCAATGGCTCGGTCTACGTCTTCCTCACGAATCTCTCCATCGCTACGCGCTACACCAATTACCCCTTTGCTCTCTTGCGCAATAATGTGCGTTCCGCCAATACCGACCCACGCGCTCTGCAATGGTTGTCCCGTCATGCGTTCTGCATGTTCTAAGCATTTTGAAATACTCGCAACGGCATCATCAATACTCGTCACGGATCCCTTGGAAATTCCCTGCGATGGAACCTCAACCGCACCAAGGATTGTGATATCAGAAACCCCGTGTTCCTTTTGAACACGTTGGCCTACAACGATACGAATCATGGACGATCCAATATCGACACCTGTCAAAAGAGGGCTTGATCTCATAGCGGGGCTATTATACCTGTCTGCGGGTGCACGATCAAGCTTGTAACAATTCCACAAAATATGGAAGGAAGATAATCACTCCCACAATCACCGCTGTAATAGCCGTCAAAAGGACTGCTCCTGCCATAAGATCCTTAATATCGCGCACAATAGGCTGCAGCCGTGGCTTGAGGCCATCCGCAATGCGCTCGATCACACTATTAAACAACTCGAGGATAAGAACGGCCGAAGAGAGCAACAATAGCAGCACGTATTCCCATACACGAACATGCAACAATGTGGCTGCACACAAAATGAGAACAGCAAAAAATGCTTGAACACGAAAATTTTTCTCGTCTTTGAACACAACATAGACTCCTCGAAGCGCATGTCGAATACTAGATAAAAAGGAGGATCGTCGAGTCATAGGTTAGTGAGAAGCGGCTAATATTCTGTCCTGCAGTCTAAACATCACATCTTTCTTTTGAACTGTCTCATGATTATAACCAAGGAGGTGTAAGAGACCGTGTACAAGCAGCAGCTCAACTTCGGCACGAGCCGTAGTCCCGTGCTCCTTCGCTTGCTTCTCTGCACGTGGATAATAGATGAGGATCTCACCTAAGTAGCCTCGAGCCTCCTCGATCCCCTCCGAGGGAAACGCGAGTACATCCGTCACCCCGTGCCCTCCATAATAAGCCTCATTAAGCCGCTTCATGGCATGCGCCGTCACAAAGGCGATTGAGATCTCCTGTCTCCCTTCCACATGACTCAGTCGTTGCGTTGCGCGGAGTAACCGCTTAATGCGATCCTCAGGCAGGCGCTGTCCTCCTTTGAGACCTCCGTAGTTGATAGCAAATGTGATCATAAAACTTCTTCATTCTTCGTCAAGCTATTGATCATCATTTCAAAGGTTTGCCTGTACTGGATGCGCATGGCGTTCCCAAGATTATAGGTAAATACAAGTATCTGCTGATCCGAGAATCGAACATAGGCTGTTAAATGATCCTCTGTCCAGACTCCTACAAATCCTTGCTTTGTTCTAAAGGCTCCCAACGGCTGCTGATCTGCAATGGCAACGGTTTTTGTATACCAGGAATTAAGTGTCTCGCTCGCCGCAACCGTCTGAGGGAGAACCTGAAACGACTCCCCCGTAGGTGCCGTAATCACCACAAGACCGGAAACTGTGTTGAGCTGCTGTGTCCATCGCGCAAGTGCATGGAGTTGGTATCCGTCTGGCTGCACAATTTTGACCGCTCCTGTATCCAATAACGTCTGTGGCGCCGTACCGTTTGGATGATACAGGTTGAAAACTTCGTTTCCATCTAAGAATCCATCCTGATCCGTATCGGGTCGATTTGCCTCCGTCCCGTAGACGACTTCCTCAATATCGGTCAATCCATCGCTATCCGTATCCTGCCCAGGGAGAGCAACACCGGCAAACGGATCCGTAGGAGAGACGGGTTCCGGCTCTGTGACAATCGGTGGCTTTGTATCCACGGGAGGTGTTGGCACCACGACAGCTGGAGGTGGCGGTGTTCGTACAGGCTCCACGACAGCCGGCGTTGTATCACGAAGCATCCAATAAGCCCCTACGCCCAAAACAGCTAATAAAATAACCCCACCAATAATCAATCCCCACGGTACCGGAGCTTTCTTACGCTTGGGTGGTTGTACTAATTTTTGTGTTCGGGCCTGTTGAGGTGTCACGCGATGCACGGGTTCAGGACGCGGAACCACCTTAGGTGTGGGTGGTGTGATAACGACAGGTTGCTGCGTCACATAGGGACGCACAAGTCCCTCCTTCCCCCTAAATTCCTTGGGCATAACAGAAACCTGGAACGCCTGTGTTTGGCGTTCCGCGGTTGGTGTCGTCTGTGTTTTTACCTCCTGTGCCATTTTATTGTAGAGGGTCTGTCAAACGTCCTGGACCATTTGGATCGTAACCACTTTGTACCTCTGCTCCATCCAAGAATCCATCTCCATCGGTATCGGCGACAAGTGGGTTTGTGTGATAAATCATCACTTCTTCTCGATCAAACAATCCATCGCTATCAGAGTCTGGTTTATTGATCATGGTTCCATAGCGGATCTCCTCGGCATCCGTGAGTCCATCACTATCCGTATCGAGTTCTTCCACAGGGGTTACCACTTCTGGAAGTTTGTCATTTGGCAATACGTCTTCTACCGGCGCCTCAGGAACAACAACCTCCGGAACCGTTGTCGTGGGGGTCACGGGCTCATTTAATACATCAACGTTCTCCTTAGATCCATTGATCAAAAACATTGCTACCGCTCCAATAGCACCCAAAACAACCAGCACAACTACAACAATAATAATCATTTTTTTCGTTTTTCCTGTTGATGCACGTGCACCGGCAACTGGAACTGCAGACGGCATCGCCACATTTCCAGAAACGGGCTCTTGAACATCGGCAAACAGGTCCTCAACCGCAGGCGATGGTGCCGCAGCAGCCGTCACTGGCTTTTGAGCGACAACAGGTGCAGCAGGCTCCGACGGTTCTGGCATACTCACCGTACCATCTGGTGACCCATGTAATTCAACTCCCTCATCCATAATTGGTGCAGCAGGATCCATTGTCGGGGTCGGTACTGACGCAGGAGTCGGTACTGGAGCAGGAACAGGATCCGATGGTCCAGTAGGTAAATTTGTTGGGACGTCGTCAAACATAGTCGTTTTAGTATGAGTAGGTGGTTAAAACCATTATAGCGAGCCGGAGCCGTTTGGATCAAATCCATTCTGAACCTCTATGCCATCAGAGTACCCGTCTCCGTCCGTATCTGCAATGAGTGGGTTTGAATGATACACATTTACTTCATCTCCATCTGGCAGGCCGTCGCTGTCGGTATCGGGTACGTTTGGGTTGGTTCCAAGTGTTATCTCGCGAGCATCATCCAGGCCATCGCGGTCCGTATCTACAGTCTCAGTTTCCGCGTCCAATGAAGTCTCTCCCACGGCTTCCAAACAATCCAAACGTGCGTCTTCTTCGTCGAACGTCTCACAATACGTAAGATCGCCTCTATCAACCGCATCCTGTAAGCGTCCCAGTGCATCACAGAGTTCCGGTCGCACGCCGTATTCCTCGCACGCGCCAAGGGCCACAATCTCTGCCGTGATCGACGATCGACAGGTTTCTTGTATGGTTACATCCTGAACGCCATCACAGAGTCGAACATCCTTTTCTTCCTTTGCGATCCTGAGCGTCACGGCATCCTCACAGCTATTACGTCGTTCTTTCCCAAGAGGCCTACAAGCTTCTCGATCCCGTGTCTCATAAGCCACGATTTCTACGCACGTACTCGCATCTGGTTCCTCTAGTGTGTCACAAAGGTCCGCCGATCCAACCTTTTTTGCCTCTGCGATCACCATTTGGCGCAAACAAATTTTTGGGTCTTGTTCTGATTCACAGGCAATACGGCCGTTAGCAACATGATCCTTACTCTCCTGCAGCTGATTCGCAAGTAACGCAAGCGGCGCATGGGATTTTCTAACGTTCACAAATATCAACGCAACAACAACCAGAGCCGCAACACCAATAATGCCGGCAAGCACGTACCCTCGTTGTTGTTTTAGAAACGACATATTACTCGGAGCAATAAAGGAATTGGAAGTTCTCAAGCGTCACCGTCCCCTCTCCTGGGAATTGTAGTTTGAGGTCAATCTGACCATTTCCTGGAATTGGGCATACAAAGTCCTCAGGAAGTGAGATCTCTACACGTGGCCCCTCCGAAATAAGCGTTGAGGCAACCTGCGTCGAGCCATTTCCGATAACGGCACGTGCGTTAATAATGTTATCGATAATTGTTTGGAACATGACATCCATGGAATCTACCGCATCTCCTACATAGGAGAATGCTGGATCCTCTGTACAACGATTGTAACGACCGTACCAACGAAGACCTGTTGTATTGGAGAAGTTATAAGGTTCTTCCGTAGAAATAATCAAATTACCTGGACTAAGCAACGATCCCGTTCCATCAAAGGCAGGACAGTCGCTCGAATACATCTCGAAAGCGCGGATGTATCGTAGTGCTGTGGTAGAAGTAAGATCATCATTAAAGTACGCCGAATACACATCGATTCCCTGATTCTTGATCTGGCTTGCTTGATCATAAATATTTTGTACAACGATCTGACACGCAGCCGAGTCCATATCTGCTCCGTTACAACTCGCATTTCCATCGGACAACACAATCGCTATACGCTTATGTGTTACGGGATACTGAAGCAAAATCTCCTTGGCACGCGCTAATCCTGCAGCTGTTGGCGTGCTATATCCTTGTCCCTCTGGAGTTGGTGGAACAGGAATTTGGTTGACAGATGCTAGCACAGCAGCCAAACTCGTGGTGGGTGCAATCGTCATACAGGCACCTGTGTCTAAATGCGTTGCACGCGACGATGGAAGTGGAGCAAGTGCCTCAATCTGTTCCCAGTCTTCTGGCCAGTCAAACGTACCAGAAGAAGGATTCCAGAATGATTCATTAACACAGTCCGTCGTAGACGCATTAAAGTCATAACCCGAGGCAGGTACGACCGAATCCAATCCACGTCCACCGAACGTCACAATACCGGTTCGTAATGTTCCCGGATACTCTGCATAGAGTGTACTCACAGCATTATTGAGTGCCTCAATCATCACGGTCCAGCGTGTGCCAGACCCAAGCGTCTCCCGAGACATACTAGACGATTGATCGATCACAAAGACCACGTCCAAATCTGGATAGGTAAACTCATAATTGACGTCCGCCAACATGTACGCGCCTACACGACAATCTGGGAACTGCACTTTGGCGTAGTCTGGCGCATTCAAAAACTGACACGTACCGTTGTTCTGGTTTGGTAGGTTACAGTGTGCGTCTACCTGACACGGCTCACCCGCATAGTCTGCATTGCTGTTATCACTACAGGTTCCATTAGTCTCATAACTATACAGCTCGATCGAATCACCAAATCCCTGGTTTGGAATCGCCGCATTCGTAAAGCTGTGCCATGGTTGTGCGAGTGCAAAGATGGATTGGTAATTAAACGGACACGAGTTAGAACAGCTTGACTCACACTCCGATGCAACGCACGTTCCTCCATCATTGAGCTCCAAACAGCTATTGCCAAAGAATGTAGAAAGAAGAGAACATGTTGATCCGTTATTTGTTCCACCATTACACACACCTAACACCTGACACGTCGCGCCGGGATGTGCCGGATCTGACGCACCAACGGTGTAACACACGGATCCGCGATATGCATCTGTTGTACTCGTGTTAAATTGATAGTAATACATCGGCGCATTTCCATCGCAGATCTCACCGCCCTCTGGTTGCACAGTTCCATCTCCACAATAGCCGCCACTCACCGCTTGATAGGAGCAAGAATTGGTACAGAAGTTACAGACGCCGCCATAATTGGCAGCACAAACCGTTCCGTTAATACCTGTCCCAAGGTCACAACTCTCCAAACTTGGATTAAGGAATCCGTCTCCACAGACGTTTGGTTGGCACACATTGGTACAGCTATCGTTGTTTGAGGTATTGCCGTCATCGCAGCCTTCTCCCGGATCGAGCACGCCGTCGCCACACGATCCCTGTTGCAAACAACTCGTCCATGTATCCCACTGACACGCTGTAATCGTTGACGTGTCACTTTCACACGTACGCGATCGAGCCGTCTCAAACTGTGTACACACACCACCACCATCGTCACAAGCGCCCGCAGCGCTCACCAAACTACCTGTTGCCGGATTACACACCGCGTCTGGGTGCAATCCACCTACGCAGAATCCAATCAATGGGCACGCGTCATAGGCCGCACTGTAGGTAAATTGATTTCCATCGTTGCCAGCGTTTCCATCGCCACAGGTGGCTCCTGGCGAACAGTCATTGTTATTGGTACAAGGCTCTCGTGTATCGGAGCACAGCGCCCCTTGCCAACTACCCACCTCGCTGTCACATTGCTCTGCGCCATTAATGAGCCCGTCTCCACACCGAGGCCCCGGCCCCGAACAATCCCAGGCACAGATACCACCCGTTAGACTATACTGACCATTGACCGCTCCACTGTCACAGAATTCTGGGCCCTCCACGGCACCGTTTCCACACATAAGTGTAATAGCCGCGTTGTAATTACACTGCGTGGAACAGTACCCGTAGAATCCATTCAAGGATCCGTCGTCACAGGTTTCACCTACCTCCACGACACCATTTCCACAATATAACTGAATGCAAGGCGAGTCTGGCAATCCGTCTCCGTTGGAATCGCTCGTGTAGGCGGAACAACTGGTTGTACATGTGGTTGCGCGCACGCCCACCTCTGAGGCATCCGTGTTTCCATCACCGTTAAAGTCGTACGTACAAATCTCCGTGTCTGTCTGACCAATCTCACAGACCTCCGGAACGCCAGGAGACAACTCTCCAATCACTCCATCTCCACAGACACCCCCCGCGCCATAGGTAGATCCATTACAGGTAAGCGGTGTTGGAAGACCCCCAATAATCTGGTGATTTCCAAAAATTAATGTGGTGTTTAATGCCAGGGCTGCTGGTGATTCCGTCCAAGTGAGTGACCCCGTATCTGTAGTCTGTGTTTCTAGGTCCACAGATAACGTGAGGTTCTCAATGCCGTTTCGTTGATAACGATACACATGCGAATCCTCAGGACATTGGAATAAATTACTGGACCCGTTCCAACAGCTCGACGCGTCATATCCATCCGATACGGGACAGGAAGAAAATGCGTTGATTGGATCCACGGGCAGTGCTGTCCCCAACGTATTACCGAGTTCCGACGACCACGAAGGCCACGCACTCACCGACCATCCGCGAATAAAGGAACCCGCATCCACTAGTGGGATGTCAGCGTTACAACTCTCCGTTCCCGGACAATTACTGTCGGTTAAACAAAGTAAGTTTGTGGTCACCGAACAGTGTCGGTGTTCTTCTCCGTACTGAGTTGTGCGTGCCTCCACGGATCGCAAATCCTCAATACGCGCAATATCGCGTCGGATTTTATCACGCGACGAATCACAAGACGCCGCAAGGTCTGAGGTAAAGACAACACACTGCGCATCTGTAGAACAGGTAAAGAAGCCACCGTCTGGGTTTGCCACGGGATCCTGCTGTTCATTTAAACACACGCGTGTATTAGACACGGCGTAGGGGTCCTCTTCTCCCGCCAAGAATTGGAAGTTAGAAACAAGTTGATTAAAGACGTCGATGGTTTCCGGTCCGGCGTTTTGACTGTGTGAGATGGTGTAAATGGTTGGATCAATGTCGCCTCCGCTGCGAATATTGGCAGCCCCCACGTAAATGGTTCCCCCATCCTGAATCGCACGGTAGCCATCCACCGTGGTCGCAGAGGGACTTCCTGCAAACTCTTGTGCGTAATACCACTGATCAACAGGTAAGAATGTTTCGTTGCGGATAATACGGATACCAATTGCCTCCGGCTTTGTTGGATGGCGCAAAATAAATTCTTTGTCCACGCCCGGTGGTGGTAACGCCGGTTGGATGATTTCAAAATTTGGAAGCACACCTGTTTGCGCGTATGCCGTAGGAATTCCAAGCGCTGCCGTAGAAGGTGCAAGATCTGCCCGACAATACAACGTAGAGAAGTTGGACCAAAAGGCTCCTTGATTCAAGGTATCGTTGTTCCCCTCTGTATCAGTGAGCGGTGCCTCAAACGATCCTGGTGTAGAGACATTGTCTGGCCATGGAACCTCACATAAAAACACACGTGAATGAAGCGAATCAGAAACCGTGCTGTCCGCCATAGACGGATCATGCAGGATATCTGTTGTGATGGTCGCAATTGCCGAAACATCCTCATTACCAGAAATTTGCCCACTTGTGATCCCTTCTCCGATTACTTCCCCACTTGGTGCAACCACATCTCCCGTTACGGCCAAAATATTGCTCGACGCCGGCACTGACCAGGCAATATTCCAATCATAGATACCCGGCAACGGTGTTACAGGAACATTCACGTTACTCACACGTGAAAGCGCCTCAACGGTGTAGGTGTGCTCACTGTTGGCTTGCAAGAACAAGCCGTTTCCTGTTGTGTCCTGTACCTGCAAAAGATCTAGGTCACAAATAAATTCTCCCGTTTTAAAGGATCCAATAATTTCTCCACTTGGCGCATTTAATCCTGCTCCAGCCGTTGTGCGCACACCTGCCTCTGTCGCATCCGTTGGATCCGCATCGCCCACAACAACAATCTCGTAAACTTGTCCTGCTTCCAACGCAGCGCTGTAGCGCACAATAACCTCTGTATGATCACCGTATGCAATAGGAACTAAGGACGCCGGGAAATAACACCCAGAAGCCAAGGCATCCGCCGAGTGTGTGTGGAACAAGGCCAACACGCGCGTCAACAAGCGATCAACAAATGCCGGAACAAACGGCAGATCGATCGGTGACAAAGCAATATAGGTATATCCATTCATTGCCGAACACGCAGCCTCGCTTGTTATAGACGGGATACGCAATCCAATGGTTGGCATTTGAATTTCCGTAGGATCAGATGCAGCATCTACCGCCGGAAGTGTCTGACCTTCCATCAAGCTTGCTGAATCCATTAACTGGCTAAATAACACGCGCACCTCCACATTACGACACGTGTCAGACCCCGTTGGGTAAAAGGTTGGGAACGCAGGTCGTGGTGCACAACATCCTGTCGCCTCGCCACACGCAAATGAGGTACCGCCCGTTGGACATTCATTGGATGCCTCACACGTACACTGTACATTCAACGTGGATGCATCTGATTCTGTCGAAACGAGCTCCTGCGCATCAATTTCTGTAGAATACAGGCCATTAACCGGTAAGTCTTGCGACGCAATATTCACGGAAACCTCGGCCACCTGCATTCCATCCACACGGCCATCTCCGCCCAATCCTTCACATAACTGATTTTCGCCAATACCAATTGCCCCATCTCCACAGAAGGAAGGGACGGAATAGGTATAAGACGACCCTGCAAAACGACAGGTACTCGTACATCCTTCCGTTCCGTCGCATTGTTCATTATTTCCTGTATTTAAAACGTTATCGCCGCAACAGGCTGTAGCCAAACTTGGTCCACAGGCCACCGCTTCTGTAAGACAGCTCGAAGAACATCCGTCACCATTGAGCGCGTTTCCATCGTCACACTCCTCCCCGCCCGTAGTCTCCAAAAGGCCATTGCCACAACTCGCAGGATACAGCGAACTTGACCCCTCATACAAACATTGCGCGGAGCATCCATCACCTCCACTATTATTTCCATCGTCGCAATCCTCTCCACCAATCGATGAGAGATATGCGAGTGATCCGTTTCCACATTGAGATCCTACAGAAGCGGAACCCTCGTTCAAACAAACGGCAGAACATCCATCGTCTGGTGTTGCATTGCTGTCATCGCATTCTTCGTGTGGATCTTGTACGCCGTTACCACAACAGTAAGGATCGCTTGGGTTGCCACATGCAGGGAGACCTTCCCACAAACACGACGCAGAACATCCGTCATTCGGTGTAATGTTTCCATCGTCACACTCTTCAAATTGTGGATTACGATAACCATCTCCACAAACCGGCACATTAGACGCCGACCCGCTCAATACACACGAACTCGTACACCCGGGAGCGGTGCCCAAATCGAGTGCACCTGTAGGGTCGCCCAACAAAAAGGCTGTCGTGCCATTGGAGGAGTCCCACGCCCAATCGTAACTCACAGAGCTAAGACGCTGTCCTCCTTCCGAACAGGTATCTGCCGGTCCAAAAGGTGTCACTTGGAACGCCTGTCGTTGTCCAATGGCTTGCAAGGTTGCAGACGCCGGCGTTGTTGTAACATGATCCACGGTGCACAAGGCTCCATTTGGACTCACGCGGAACGTCCAAGAATATCCATGACTATAATTGAGGCCTGTAAGAGGAACGCCAGAAGAGCTCGCGATACTGCCGTCCAAAATCACCCGATAGAACGTATTTGCTGCCAACGTAACAGAGGGTGTAATCACCTGCGTACGTCCATCTGGTGACAACGTCTGTACTGTTACAGGAATCGTTGCAACAAACTGCTGACACAACTCCGTTTGACACTGTTTAAGGTGAATCGAGGAAGAGCTGAGTGACGACGCATCCATGCGAGTATTAAACTCGGCGCCAATCTGTGCATTCACACAAGCTGTATCACAATTTGGCCAAAAATTTCTCACCTCTGGGTCAGTGTAATTAACCGTCACTAATCCGAGTCCGTGAATGCCCTGCGCAATTAATGTAGCAATCGCACTCACAGGTCCTCCAACGGTCTCGTTATCGGCGCGTGCAATACGTACCGTATCTGACGCTGCCGATGAGGAAACCAATGTCACAGATGGAGAAACAGGTACACCGACATTGTTGGCGGTTGACCAACTCATCGGTTCCGTAATATTCAATAACACACAGGCGTCAGATCCAATACCGCTTGCGACCAACTGAACATCACCTGTGTCCGTGTCCGTATCTACAACTCCATTTCCCTGCTCTGTAAGGACAGATTGACCAGGCGTTACCAGAACATGCTCAATCGCACATGGTGCCGTATTCTCACGCGTGGTAAAGGTCCACACAAACGGTGCAGACAACGGTTCCCCGCTTGGACCTGCCGCAATAATACCGGTGGTAAGCGTGACCTGGTACGTGGTCGCTGGACTCCAAGGGCTTGCCGGCGTAAATATGAAGCGATCAGAAAGTGGCTCAAACGTTCCCGGCACGACCGACGGCGCAACACTCGCACACGGTGTTGCAGGGTCTTCCCCCGTACACTCCTGGATCAAAATAGTCGTACTGTTCAAATTGATGACTGGCACGGTAAACGCGGCCGACAATTGTGCGTTAGAGCAGACCTCGTCTCCTCGAGACCGTCCATCCCAAGGCGAAGGACTTACAATACGGTCAATCAAACTCACATCGTCACACTGCCGAACCACACGTGGCACAACCGGAATTGGACCCGTGACCCATTCAAATAAGTAGTTGGTCGTAGGCACGGTTACCTCACAATCTACCGCCACCGGCGTACAAGAAAGCGTATTCGCACAACATCGGTTCCCCGTGGAACAGGTGTCGTTCGTTGGACTACAAGCGCCCACCTCAAAGTTTGCTTCATTACTATCATCTCCGCTTACCGTTACAACCACAGGCCCCGTAACGGCAGTAGGCGGAACTTCCACATGAATTTCTTCATCGCTCCAGCTGGTCGTTGTTGCATTTTGTGCATTATAAAACGTGACCGTATCTGCAGATGATCCAAAATTTTCTCCAAAAATACTCATAGTAACCCCCGTTGGACCTGCAACCGGAGTCACACCGCAAATACCAGGACCTGGCGTTCCCGACACAATCGCAAAGCCAACATCCGCACTCACAAGAGACGGTGTACGTTCCACGCGCAAGTTGTGAGGTGAGAAGGCAATCGGCGCGGCAGACGGCACCAAGTAGGTATCCGGTACTTTGACGGTAATAGCGGTCGGCGTCCATGCAGCAACGGTACACACATCTGGGAAATCAACGGATCCTACAGCCTGATTCCCCGTGAGCGGATCCACAAAATAGACGTTGCCAGACCCACCAAAATTGGAGCCGAAAATCGTCACATATTCTCCCGGCGGTCCCGCTTCTGGCGTGATGTAGGAAATAATCGGGGCTTGGCCCGCGTCTGGTGATTCAACAGAAAAGCTCAATGGATTACTTGTTTCCGCCCCAACACGCACCGTGAGGTTTTTGTCTCCCACGGGTGTTGGAGGCACAATCGCGTTAAATCGTGTTGTGGTCCAATCGGAAACGCTGCTCACAAGCGCCGTACTCAAATAGACTTCCGTTCCGGGACCGCCGCTTCCCAAATTCACACCCGTCACGGCAAAAGCTTCACCAGACTGTGCGCTCATAGGCGCTACAGAACACAAACCAGGACGCACGGTTGTATTAATTTCAAAATCAGGCAAGTAGGGACCATTCGTGTCGTCCGTGCGATCCGTCTGTCCACTGACCGTTATAATTTGTATTGGCCCAATCGGAAACGCGCCTGGAACGGACGGCACCGCCACAATCACCTCCGTGGCTGACCACGCGCTACAGGCAAGTCCTGCCGTAATATCATCTGCGTCCGTTGCAAGGTCTCCAAGAAATTTAACGGACCCCACGGTGGATCCAAGTGATTCACCCGTAATTGTAATGTAGTTTCCTGGAGCTCCATTGTCCGGAGACACGCTCACAATTTGTGGCAATTCTACACAAACGCTATCCACACAATGCCCCGTAGAACAGTCGGCATCCGTCGTACATGTGTCGCCAGAACAAGCACCACAATAATCTGCCAATGTAGGGTCACCTCCACAATCAAGTCCTGTTTCTCCAACGTTCTGTTCCCCGTCAAAACAATGATCTGGCCGCGCAATCACATTCACACTGCTCGCATTTGTACTCTGCCCCGCAATATCCGTTACTGTTGCCCCAATTGTATGTGACGATTGCGGCACCAGGCTCGATGCTGACCAATTAACCACCGACACGTAATCCGTAGAGAGGCTCATTGGTGCATCTGTTCCAATGGACACCGCGTCCACAAACCCTTCAATTAATCCAATTCCTGCGTCGTCTCCCACCGTCATAGTCACCGGAACGTCCGGCGAGGTGCTTACGCTATCTCCATTGGATGGGTAGGTAATAGAAATCGTCGGCGGCGTTACATCCACAAGGCTACCCGTTGTAAATGTTTCCGAGCATCCCGTAAATCCACAATTAACAAATGATCCATTCTGGCTCTTTAATCCGCTGGCAATAATCACTTCAAATGCGGTATCGGCGGTAAAACAATGCCGCGAGCTGTTTGGGCTTGGGCAGGCAGCCTCAGGGGTAAAACGAATCACCGGCCCCGTAGCCACAAATGTTCCCACAACGGGCGTCGTAGATCCTACGGGCCGAACCACTACGTTGTCGTTAACCGTTGTTGGATTAACATTGGAAGAAAGCGCGATTTGCACGACAACGTTACGAATCGGCACCACACCAGATGGTGTAACGCTTCTGAGCGTAAAGCCGCTACCAAACGACGGACCCCCAAGCGGACCACCCGTCGAATCAAACTCGGAACCGCTAACGCTATTATTTGCACCCGTTGCATCCAAAAGTGTGTTTAAGACAAACTGCGTAATCGCAAATGCAGATAGAATAATAACCAACCCAATAGCTCCATTCACAATAATTCTCTGTGCCTTTGCAATAACCCCCTCCCGGCCGCTAGCTGTCATCCAAACAAACCCGCCATACATCACAATACACACAGCCACAATACCTAGGAATCCCAAAACCACGCGGATAACATTGGCAATGATAATACGGGGATCTTGTGTTCCAAGTCCTGGATCAAATTGGTTGTTGAGTCCAAAATCCGCTGCCGTCTGCGCAAGAGCTGGGTGCGACGCGAAAAACGCTCCGAGCACGATCATTCCAAGGAGTCCTACAAATGACCAGTATTTTGATTTGATCATCATAAGGTAAAGTGCGGATAGGAACAAAGACCAGACTGTGATTCGTCGTTACAGCAATTGGCTTCCCCACCAGTACATGTCTGACTGCGTGAAGGCGTAAAACAGTTTTGATAAATGCTTCTAAGCGACGAGTCTACCTCCACGCCATAAATCTGCTCACTGGAAAAGACCCCGTGCAACACCGTCACTTCGTGAGACGGAATCGTAACTGCCGGGTTGGTTGGATTTGGATACCCGCTCACCACCGAACGAAACGTAAACCATAGATTCTCCGTAGGCGATCGAAGCTGTAATGCATCTGCATTCACGGTATTCAAGGACAACAAGGAATCAAACAACAGGTGCACCGGTTGATCAAACGCCACATTCTGCCCCGGCATACCCGGGGTAATAGCAGGTGTTGTGGAGACAACCTGTGGTGGAACAAGCACAATGGAATCATTCGTGGAGAAATTCCACGTGTAGCTATCCGTACTTGGACCCGTTGCCGCTCCATCGCTATTCCCGTCTAACGAGTTCCCCGCCATATCAATCACGCCATTTGGAGGCAACAAAGCTGCTGGAGGTTCTGCCGCCAAGCTTGCTGCTAACACATCCACCGTAATCGCGTCATTGGAGGGTAAGCAATAAATCACCTCACCACACGAGTTAGTGCCGCACGCAAGGTCTGAGACAAACTCATTACTTTGAAATTGATTCATTAATCCCCAGCTCCCCGCAATCGTCCCCGCAGCACCCGTTGCCACAATGTTTGAGAAGGAAGACGTTGGACCCGACGCAGAAATAGGATTCACGGGTTCTGAGTAATTGATTTGAATCAAAATATTGCGTGCATTGGTGGTCGAGGCAATCGGAATCACGGATTCAATGGTGGGCGGGATAAGATCCAACTCCGTAGACACCCTAAAGCGCCACGAATAACCATCCGCGAATGCGCCCGTAAATGCCGAGTCGCCGTTTGCCAATTGAATATCGTTCGTCAACTCCACCGTATAGGCCGTGTCTTCCAACGCGCTACCAAGGTAGGGGGCTGGATCAAACACAAAGCTCTTGAGGTCTGGTGTTACAGACACATTTACGTCTGCGGGAGGCAATGCGGAACTTTCGCCGAGGTTTGTAGGATAAATCACTACGGAACCTGCTCGTAACGGTAATGCAATCGACGGATCACCTGTATACCCATCCATCAGACTTGCTGCATCCATCGCCTCGCGGAATGTGACAACAATAGATGTATTACGAGGGACGTCTTGCGCATTACGCATCGGATAGTGCGAATCAATAATTCCACTACCAAGTGAGCTACTGAGCGGATCAATCGTAATCAAATCACTGGACGTGCTAGTACCTGTTCCCAATCCCGTAGCATCCGCGAGCGCGTTCAATACAAATTGCGTAATAATGAGCGCCGACAAAATAATCGCCAAACCGATACCTGCATTCACTAAAATCGATTGAGCTTTTGCGATCTTTGCCGGATCCCCCTTTGACATCATCCAAAGCGCGCCACCGTAAATAACAATGATCACCGCCACCAAACCCAGGAATCCCAGTGCAATACGAATCACGTTTCCAATAATCACGCGGATATCTTCTTGACCCAACCCCGACGCGTCACCCACCGTCTGCAACCCTTGTACCGCAACATCTTGTGCAAACGTGGTGTGTATCGGCAAAAACAGAAAACCCATAACAACCATTGTTGTTATGCAGGCGAATGGAATAAGTGAGGATCGGAGCCAATTCTTCATGTGCTTTTTGGCCGGTGATTAACTCCATTGTACCCGATTATTGCAGATCGCGTGAGCGCAAACTGGGGACAATTCTTATCATAACCATTCACATCCTTCTATACATACGCCTACGTTACCAATAAAAAAGCAGAAATCTTTTACCGTTTCTGCTTCATGGCTCCAAATGCCTTGTGCACACATCAAAATAGACGTCTCACTCACGATCAAATCGACTACTAGTCTTCTTGCATTTGCTCAGGAGTCATTCCACGTGCTTCCAAAAGAGCACGCACATGTTCGTGCTCCTCTCTGATTTGAACATCTCGATCACGAACCTTTGGATCAAACCCTTGATCACGCATCATAGCATTGGTCGACGCATCTTGTTCTCGCATCAAAGCGCGATAGCGGGCATGTAGTTTTTCTGTACTCTCAGATTCCAGCTCTAGGTTTACGTTTCCCGATTCAGGATGTAACATAGTCTAATGCATTGAATGAGTAATTTTGGACACAAATATTGTACCAAACCAAGGGGGGCTTGCAAAGAAACATGGGGTCAACTTACCAAATTTCATCCTCAGATGCCAAAGGCTGAGAGAGAGGAACGATTACTTCATCTGACGTCCCCTTCTTTTTCTCCATCCATGACTGAATGGCATCAAAAGAGGATCGCGATTGTTCTGGGTTATCACCCGCTTCTCTGAGCTTTTGCTCAATCATGCGAATGGCTGTATTTGCCTCTTCTGTAAATTGCGCTGCCGGCGAGTAGCCATACACAAGCTGTACAAAAGGCGTGTAGGCAATCGCTGCCCTCGACGGTATCTGCAAATCAATATATGTAAATCCGGCATCTGCATCGTAAAAGATGTTATCTGGTTTACTTGGATCAACTTCAAGTCCAACATCCGTAAGCGTGTTTAGATCATGGATCATTCTCTCGTACTGATCCAATGGCGCATTTGCTAACAGCTTCAAACGTTCTAACCACTGCTCCGCATGTTCGTTACGATCATGAAGAGGTTTTCCAACAGCTCGCTCTTGCAGTTCATAGTAGTCCGTACCTTCTACAAATGCCTTAAGTATTTTTGCCACATGAACATCTTGAGGCAGTGCGGCCATGCGTTGTTTCACCGCATTTCCTTCTGCCACTCTCTTGCTTAAATTCTCTGGTGTTTTCTTAAAAAAACCCGTAACCACCCGAAGGAGCACTTGATCGGGATGCCCCTTTACTTCAAAAACCCGGGAGTTTCCTCCCTCTCCAATAGGGTTTCCTCTCAAATCCTCTACACTGCCAACTGCGTGTACTCCCTGTTTCTGAGCACCCTCACCTTCTGACGGTGGTATAAATTGCCATGTTTCTGACATAGTTTATTGATCTGTATCAATTAAAAGTTTATTTTAATGGTCTTATAGTCATTCATGCGTTTGATTTACATACGCCCAAATTTTATCACAAAAAAAACGAGGATTTATGATCCCCGTTTCTTTTTATTACTATTCCTCTTTTAAAAACGCATCTACTTCTTTGCGGACGTCGTCCCCGTTTGCCGTGGCGCCAATCGCCTTTACCACGGCCCCCATCAACTTACCCATATCGGCAAGCGTGGTTGCACCGACCTCCGAGGCGATCTTGACCACGTGCTCACGAATTTGTGCGCGCTCCATTGGCGTTGGCAAAAACTGCGCAATCAGGTCCAACTCCGCCTGGGTTTTGCTGATGAGGTCTTGTCGCTCCCCTTTCACAAAATCCTGCATGGCATCCTTTAACTGTTTGCTCGACGACTTGAGTACCTCCAAAACTTCCGACTCCTCCAAATCACGCTGAAGTTCGATCTGCTTATTTTTAAGCGCTGATTGCAATCCACGGAGGGACGTAACCACATCCGCCTGACGTGCCTTCATGGCCGTCTTTAAATCCTCGGAAATTTTTTCTTGAATAGACATACAAAAGAGATAATTAACTTCAATAGACCCAGCATAGCACAAAACCCCCTTTCGGGGGCTTTGATTATCGACGACGACGCTTTGGACGAAAATCTTCCTCTGTTGCCTTTCCGGTTTTAATCAACCATCCACGCTTAAGAGCGATTTTGATTCCACGAACTTTTTTGAACTTACGTCCAGTAAAGTTCGGCGTCGGGTCATCATACCGACGTCGGCGCACTTCTTTAACGAGTCCGCCTTTTTGGATGCGACGCTGGAAACGTCGGTACATCCCATCAAAGCTTTCTCCTTGTTTTCGTTTGACTTCAAACATAGTTTTCTCGATTCAACGTAGCCGCATTCTAACAGACACCCACAAATCCGTCAACCCTGGGCTGTTTATTGAGGTTTTGGGGCTTGATTTAAAATATTTTTTAGATAATTGCGTAATCCGGGATCCACCACATAGATAAATGTACCGATAATTCCACGAGTGAGTAAGGTTTTATATATATTCAACACATACCCAATAATCTCCTCTTCGTTTTCAACCCCTCTATGTCCATTCTTATCAAAGTAGCTCGACCTATCAAGTACAAACTTACCGTCTACCCATTTTAGTTCCGGACCAATAATCACCCCAACATAATTGAGATCATACCCCTGTACAGTATGAATACATCCAACTTCGTTCACTGCATTTTCCGAGTTAACCCAATCAGCATTTGTAGAATTCCAACGCAATTTTTCCCCATCTATTTCTATATCAAATCCTTCATCGTGAGGTTTTAAATTCCTCGTCTTCCACGACCAAGCGTATCCAGCAACCATACGCGCGAGACCCACGGCTTCATCTTTTTCCTTTATTTCTTTTACCATCAAAGAAATATCTTCATACATCCTGAGATCATATTGAGGAAAATCTACAGAACGAATGTCTCCGTCACCAAATAAACTATCAATAAACGCCAGATATCTCTCTCCGCCTCTTACTCTCATTTGAGACTGCAACGTGAACTCCTTTGCCTGCAGACGTGCAATTTGAGAAGGTCTAATGTCAGAAGGTCTGACACTCTGCTGCTCATCATAAAAGTAAACTTGTTTCATAGCAGATGCTTGAATCCAATCTAGTTCGGTGCCGGTATTCTCAAATCCAAAATGACGATTTATGTCATCAAAAGCCTTATAGTTAGTAATATTTTTTCTACGTCGCAGCCTATGCGTCTCATCAACTAACAACAAATCATACTCTGCTTTTACTGTATCAGCCGGACCAATCACCATTGAAGGTGACAGCCCCACAATATTTTTAAAAACATTCTTTAACGTTTTACGCAATGAAGTCATCGGAATAACCAAGCCCACTTTTAGATGCGACGTGCGACTATCTTCCTTCAAATATTTCATTAAATATACTGCCACGATAGTCTTGCCGGTCCCCGGTCTTCCACGCACCACAAACGTTAATTTCTCTTGAGCTATTTCATCCACAAGAGCCTCTACAAATGCTATTTGGTCTGCAGATAACGTTTTGTAAGGTGAATACTTAAAAAGGTCGCTATTTTTTAATTGGACTAGATTATTCTTCGCAAGACCCATCTTTACTAGCTTAGGCCAAATGCCATTCTCAAATTTTGATAAATATTTTTCCCGATCAAAATATTCATGATTCTTTAACCCTGCATTGCCATTTTGTAATTTAAAAATACCATCTGCTGCAATGTATTGAATTAACCAAGATTCAATATCAAGTGCTGCAGACTTGTTATATTCCTCATCTGTCACAACATGAACTTGATGCAATCTTTGTCTCTCCTTATTTTTATAATGCTCCTTGCTCCTATAATAAAGGTGGATTGTCTCTCCAATATAAGCCTCCTTCCCATTTTCAATAAAATAAACAACCGGCCAATCTAAACCATAATGATCTTTTTTAATTGTTTCAAAGCCGCTATCAGAAAAAGCAAATGTCTTTATGGCCTGCATATTAAAGCTCCGTGTATTTTGTGTGCAGCCCTTTTGCTTTATCGACCGGGTACTTTGCTTCATTTTTTAATATTTTCTTTTCAAGTGCGTCTAAAATATCAATATCGAGATCGTGGCTCATTAGTAAAACCCAATACAAAACATCCGCTAGTTCATCACCAATATCAGATTTATTCGTTTGGACATATTTCTCCATTTCTTCTGAATTTTTCCATTGAAAATGTTCCATAACCTCTGCGGCCTCCAACACTAAAGATAGTGCTAAATCTTTTGGGTTGTGAAACTGTTTCCAATCTCGAGCATCCCTAAAAGCTACAATCTTTGTTGTTAAATCTGACAGTGTTTTCATAGGACAATGTTCTTAGAACAAAATAGGATTTTGAAATACATCAATCAAATCTTATCACAAACACCACTCAACCCCTCCAGACGCAATGTAATAATGGGGTGTGGAGCTCAACAATTAGTCGATGTACGTACCGACGAATTACTTTTTTACTCGCTTCTCCACTTCCTTTCCTAACGCCTTCACACTCTCCAAATACGCTTCTTCAACTGGGGAAAGGGTCTTCGCCTGATACTTACGATATTCTACTGCTACTTTCTTTTTCGCTTGTTCGTGACTAACGGAACCCGCATCGGTGAGCACACCCTTACCAAAGTTCTCTGCAAATTTATCAAGCTCTGCAACCCAATCGGCCATGTGCATTGCTGTATGCTCTTGTGCTTTAATTTCTGCAAGATCAAAAAATGCTGAAACGAGACGATTTAAACGGAAAAGTTCATCTTCTGTCAGATAATTTTTAGCCGTCCCAACTTCTGATAATACAGGCATTGCTCCTGCAAACGTTGTAAGTCCCATGAAATCTTTTTCTGCATCCGCGCGTTCATGGATGGTCTCTGCGGCCGTGTGTTGGTTCGTCGCGTAATGCAATTTGTTTTGCACGACTTTAAAAAATATTATTGACTCAGTACTTTTCGGATCATAATCAATACTCGTCGCATACAAATCAAGCACTTGACGATAAAGCATCTTTTCGCTGGAACGAATATCGCGAATGCGATCAAGAAGTTCTTTCCAATACTGTCCGCCGCCATTTCCTTTTAACCGTTCATCGTCCATTGTAAAGCCTTTCACGATATACTCACGAAGTCGTGCCGTGGCCCATTGGCGAAAATGTGTAGCAATCTTCGATCTAACGCGATAGCCAAGAGAAATAATAAGATCGAGACTATAATGTTCAATCCGTCGTGAAACCTCCCTATTCCCCTCTTTTTGAACAATCAAGTATTCCTTGACAGTTGCTTCTTTTGTTAACTCGCCTTCTTCGTAAATATTCTGAATATGAAGGCTGACGTTTTGTTTCGTCGTGTCGAATAATTCTGCCAATTGCGTTTG
The DNA here is from genome assembly GCA_002774875.1 of Candidatus Uhrbacteria bacterium CG10_big_fil_rev_8_21_14_0_10_50_16. NCBI lineage: Bacteria > Candidatus Uhriibacteriota > Candidatus Uhrbacteria bacterium CG10_big_fil_rev_8_21_14_0_10_50_16. The sequence goes on along the minus strand of PCYM01000005.1, from coordinate 62,114 downwards.
ACTAAGCCACACGGTCTCCCCTTCAATTCGTACCTGAATAATCGGCTGACCACCGTCGCCAGTATAAATAATGATTTCGTTATTCAATTCCGTATTATCCATAAACTTATCTTAATCCTCAACAATTCTTCACGATCCATCGACACTTAATCAAATCTTATCACAAACACCACCCTCGCGGGTGGTGTTTTTATTACTTGAGGATGCGTTTGAGGTTGTCGATCAACTTCTCAATCGGAATCGTTTCTTGCGACCCCGAATCCATATCTCGCACAATAATTGTATCATCTTGCACTTCTTGCTGGCCCAAAATCACGGCCACATGCGCACCAACTTTATTAGCGCTCTCCAACTGTGCCTTGAGGCTTGCCTTCCCAAACGCCTCCACTACATTGAATCCTGCCGCGCGTACCTCTTCAAACAAGCGCAGCGATGTCCGACGCGCCTCCTTTCCAAGCTGGGCAAAGAACACATCTGGCGCTGACAATGCAGGAGGTTCCACGTTCTGCTGCTTCATCTCCAAAATAGCACGCTCGATTCCCACCGCGAATCCAACGGCCGGTGTCTCCTCGCGTCCTCCCATCATCTCCACCAACTCATCATAACGTCCGCCGGCGGCAAGGGCGGATTGCGACCCTGGCTCGGAATCATCTCCGCGGTCTGGCACAATCTCAAATACCGTTCGGTTGTAGTAGTCCAACCCACGTACAAGGTGCGGATTCAACACATACGGCACACCAACTTCATCTAAATATTCAATCAACTCCATAAAGTGATCGCGCGACGGGTCGTCCAGCCAATCCACAATCTGTGGCGCGTTCTTCATCACCTCGTGACAGGCCGGCACTTTACAATCCAAGAGTCGCAACGGATTCTTGGCCATACGACGCATACAATCCTCACACAAATCTTTTTTGTTCTTCCGTGCGTAGGCCACCAACTCAATCTTATACTCCTGTCGCGTTTGGGCGGTCCCAATCGAGTTAATCTCCACTTTTACTTTGAGCCCCAAATCTTCAAACAACTTGGTTGCGATCAAAATAAGTTGCGCATCCACCACAGAATCTCCTCCACCAATCACCTCTAATCCATACTGATAAAACTGTCGATACCGTCCCGATTGTGGACGATCGTACCGAAACATCGGTCCCATGTACCACATCTTTACCGGCTGAGGGAGGTTGAGCATACCGTGATTAATGTAGGCGCGTACCACGGACGCGGTGGCCTCTGGTCGCAGAGCAACCTTGTCTCCACCTTTATCATCAAAGGAATACATCTCTTTCTCCACCACATCCGTTTGTTTACCCAAGGTGCGGCTAAACAATTTCTCCTGCTCTAAAATCGGTGTCTCAATGCGGCCGTAAGAATACGTTTCCGCAATCTCACGCGCCTTACGACGGAAGTACTCCCAGTAGATTTGCTCATCCGGAAGAATGTCGCGCATACCACGCAATGTCTCTAATGCTTTTACTTTCTTTTTATCTGCTGCCACGTCTTTGCTGTCTGCCATAATTATTCGGTAAGGGCTTCGTAGGTAGGGGTCTCAAAGATCGAGAAGCGATCCAGCGGTAATCCGCGTAACCAGACACGCCCTACAATATGTTCTGACTTAATAGGACCAAAACTGCGTGAATCCATACTTGCCGGACGATTATCTCCAAGGACAAAGTATTCATCCGGGTTTAAGGTGACATACTCGCTTCCCAAGGTCACCGGTTGTGACACATAGGTTTCTTGGAGTACGACACCGTTTGTATGGGCCGAGTCAATCACCGTTACTTTTCCATCTTGCACACGCACTGTGTCGCCCGGCAATCCAATGATCCGCTTAATAAAGAACTGCGTCTTGTCGCGAGGATAGCGGAACACAATCACGTCTCCGCGTTCTGGCTCATGAAAGCGATAGCTGACCTCATCGATCAACAGGTATTCTCGATCTTCAAACGTTGGTTCCATAGACGCCCCACGCACATAGAACGGTTGCACCAAAAAGTAGCGGATCGGAATAATGATCGCCGCCGCAATCACGACAATCTGAATAATTTCCAATCCAAACAACAAAACGCCACCAATCACAGGCCCAAAAATACGGACCAAGAGGGACGGGGTCACTGGAGCACTCTCTTCTGTCGGTGTTTTTTTTGTAAACATGTTAAATGCTAATATAAACGCATACTAGCACGAATTTTCGGAAAAATCAAGGGTTGCACCAAAGGGGGAACTTGGATAGAATGCGCCCATGAATGATCCTCGCATCAATCTCCTCAAAGACCACTTTGAACTCAATCCAAATCCCAAACCAAGTCCCTGGGCGCTTGGACGTTATTTTTTTCTTACCGTTCTTATTGGGGCGCTTATTGGCATAGGATTTTCGTTTGCTATGACCAAAACTGATCTTGCATCAGACTCAGGAGAGAAGGTGGGATTTTTTAGGTCCTTTGCCTCCTTTGTGACGAGTGGAGATCGAACCCTTATTGGAGAAGATACAGACCGCGTCAACGTTATGTTATTGGGTATCGGTGGTGCCGGACACGATGGTCCCGATTTGTCGGACACGATTATTTTTACCTCGCTCAAACCGTCCACCGGAGACGTTGGCATGATGAGCATCCCACGCGATCTTGCGATCCCCATCCCCGGTTACGGCTGGCGCAAAATTAATCACGCCAACTATTTTGGCGAGTTGGAGGACCCAGGTCACGGCGCGCGATACGCGTCCGGCGTCATTGGGGGTTTGATTGGACAAGAGATCGACTACTACGTTCGCATTGACTTTCAAGGATTTGAGAAATTCCTCAATGCGCTCGGCGGCGTAGATGTTTACGTAGAAACAGCGTTTTTAGATCCCACCTATCCTACAAGTGATCACCTCACGCAGACTATTCGATTTGACACCGGCTGGCAACACATGGACGGAGAGACCGCATTGCAATACGCACGCTCACGTCACGGCACGAATGGAGAAGGATCCGACTTTGCTCGTTCTCGTCGACAACAAAAAATTCTCCTCGCTGTTAAAGACAAACTCTTTTCTGCCAACACGATTTTAAATCCAAAACGCATTAGTGATCTCATTGGCACCGTCAAGGAAAGCATCGAGACTAACTTAAGCACGTGGGAGATTCTCCGCCTCGCAACCTTTGCACGTAATTTGGACCCGGAGAAAATCACTCATTATGTTCTTGATTCCGGCCCAGACAGTCCGCTTTACGAGACAAACCTAAACGGCGCCTACGTATTGCTCCCCGACAACGACGATTGGTCGGGTATTCGTACGATTGCGGCAAATGTCTTTGAAGAAAATCCCGCGTTTGTACCCGTTACCCCCGATTCCATTCCACAGCAGCTCGTACGCATTCGTATAGAGAACGGAACCGACGTCAGTGGACTCGCATTTAGAACCTCGCAGCTCTTAGAGGGGCAAGGATTTGAAGTCGCCTCCGTCGCCAATTCCAACAACCGCGATTGGGACCATACGGTCATTTATGACTTCACCGAAGGACAATATCCAGAGGCGCTTAAGGAGTTACAGGCCTATTTAAAAGCCGACGTCGCCACAACGGTCACCGGCTGGCTATTTACCGACGATCTTACCCCTCGAACCATTACCTTAGAGGATGAGGGCCTCCGTGACGGAAGCGTGGCTCCATCAGTTGACTTTTTGATCGTTTTAGGGCAGAATTCGGCAAATCTCGTACAGCGCTAACGTCTGTACGCATTCTGAGGATTTTTTGAGCATTTCCTCGATTTTGATCACCTTCGATCGCAACGTTTGTTCAACAGCCCCTACCCTCGCCACATGAAAGCCTCTCCAACAACCCTCCCCACCGCCGTCCTGGTTGGACGCGCTAACGTCGGCAAATCGACGCTCTTTAACCGTCTCACAGAAACAAGTCGCGCCATGATTTCTGATGTTCCTGGTACCACGCGTGATCGCAAAGATGGTCTCGTGTTGTGGCGTGGTCAGCTGTTTAGAATCGTAGACACGGGTGGAATCGAATACGACAAAACAGAAACCTTCGACGACGTCGTCCAACATCAAACAGAGCTTGCCATGAAAGAGGCGGATATCATCTTAATGGTACTCGACAGTAAAGAAGGGCTCCTACAACAAGACCTCAAAATTGCTCGCAGCCTCATTGGGTCCGACAAGCCCGTGATTGTTGTCGGCAACAAAGCAGACGGTCGCACCAAAGAAACCGTCACAGAACCTGAGTGGTATCGCACAGGATTAGAAATCCCTCGCCCTGTCAGTGCCGTTCGTGGAAACGGGTTAGGTGATTTACTCGACACACTCTTTGAAATGTTTCAAAAACTCGGTAAGCACGTAGAGGATTACAAGGAAGAATTTTTTCCTAAGATTGCGTTTATTGGTGAACCAAACGTGGGTAAGTCTTCCATCATCAACGAAATTTTGGGTGAGGAACGATTCATTACCTCCCCAATCGCACATACAACACGTGAGCCAAACGACACGTTGGTTGAGTTTGATAACAAGCAATACATTATTGTAGACACGGCCGGTGTACGTCGCAAGGCACGTGTGTCACAGGGATTGGAGCGCGCGGGTGTCAAACAAACGTTAGAAGTATTAAAGCGTGTGGATATTGTGGTGCTCGTGCTAGATGCAACTAAGCCCATCGACCAACAAGAGAAGAAACTTGCAGGTCTTATTCGCCAGGCCGGCGTAGGGTGTGTGATTGCGGTCAACAAGTGGGATCTTATGGAAGGCAAGGAAACGCAGGCGGTCGCCAACATGAAACGCTACGTTTACGGGCATCTTCCGTTTATCCGCTTTGCCCCCATCTTGACAATTTCTGCAAAAGAACGTCAACGTATTCACAAGCTCTTCCCGCTTTTTGATACAATTCTCAAAGAACGTGAGCGAACCATCGACGATAACGCTTTGGATAAATTCCTCAATCAAACTATTTCGCGTCATAAGCCTGCACGTGGGAAAGGCGTGGCACACCCTAAGATTTTCCGACTGAAGCAAGTTGGAATCAATCCTCCCCGGTTTGAATTGGTGATTAAAGGCATGCGTACAGATGTTCTGCACGCGTCCTACTCACGTTTCTTGGAAAACCGTCTCCGTGAGACCTTTGGGTTCACGGGAACACCGATTATTTTTTATGCCATCCCAAGTAAAAAGGTTTAACACGGTGCTCCTAGTGGGACTTGGAAATCCCGGCATGGAATACGAACTCACACGACACAATATTGGATTCCAGGTACTCGACGCATTTGCGGATGGCACATGGAAAGAGGACAACGCCCACAAGGCCTTTACGGCCAAAACATCCGTGGACGGCGTAACGGTTCATTGCCTCAAGCCGCAAACGTTTATGAACAAATCCGGCGAGGCGGTGCAATCCTACGCGCAGTATTACAACATTGCTCCCGATGCTATCTTTGTGGTGCACGACGAAGCCGATCTCCCCTTTGGCGACATTCGCCTCAAACAAGGAGGTGGGACCGCAGGCCATAATGGTCTTAAGTCACTCGTACAGCACTTAGGAACCGACGCCTTCTGGCGATTACGCATCGGCATCGGACGTGGAGACAATTCACAAGTCGCATTAGAAGATTTTGTGCTCGGCAAATGGACCGAGTCAGAACGTCAACAATTAGATCAACTTATTCAGCAATCTATCCATAAACTCCACGAGTGTATCGTGGCCCCTCCCCTGGATCGTACCTAAACCCAGGACCCATGGATCAAGATCTCCGTTTTGCATGGCTCGTGCTCGCGCGCGCCCATGTCCTCCACAGCACGCATGTAAGACGCGTGCTGTTGCGTTTGCAATCTCCTCAAACGCTCATTGACACCATCGATCAACACAACATCCCTCCCGCTATTTGTCAGCGTATTCACACGACTCAGCACACATTCGATCTGGCAAAAGAAGAACAACTTCTCTTGCAGCACCAAGTACAATTCCTTACATGGACTGACCCGCGTTACCCAACATTGCTCAAAGAAATACACGACCCTCCTCCGCTGCTCTTCTTCAAAGGAACGCTTCCTGCAGCCGATCAAGTTCTCATAAGCATCGTTGGTTCACGCCGCGCAACCAGTTATGGTCACCTTGTTGCCAAACGTCTTGCGGGCGATCTCACACGTCACGGATTTGGGATTGTCTCGGGGCTCGCACTTGGGATTGACGGCGACGCGCACAAAGCGACACTGGAAGTCGGCGGATACACCATCGCGGTATTGGCGGGAGGCTTAGACGAGTCCCACATCTCTCCCACGTTCCATGTACAGCTGGCACGCGACATTCTAGCCTCTGGCGGATGTTTGATGAGTGAGCAGACCATTGGGACGCCCTCAGAACCTTATCAGTTTCCACAGCGCAATCGTATTGTGGCTGGTTTGTCACGCGCCATTCTTATTGTAGAGGCAACGCTTAAATCGGGTAGTCTCATTTCTGCCGATTGTGCCCTCTCGGAAAACCGTGAGGTCTGCGCCGTGCCTGGTATGATTACATCAGACCGATCCGAAGGTACCCACGCCCTTATCCGCCAAGGCGCCACTCTCGTCACCTGCGCCGACGACGTGTTGGAGGTGATAGATCTCGAGGCATCCCAAGCTGCGCAGGTGGTCTCTCACAGCATCTCAACAAACCCACAGGATCAATCCATTCTGGATCAGCTTGACCACGAACCCACCCTCATTGACGACCTTGCTCGCACGCTTGCAATGCCCGTCACCAGTCTTGCCGGCCACCTCACCCTCATGGAGCTCAAACGTCTCGTGCAAATCCTCCCCGGCGGCTACGTGGTGCGTGCTTATTAGTCTCCTTGTTTCAATATCGCATCCCACAATCTAACCGCCGATCTTGTTTCATCTACCCGTTGTGTCAGTTCGTAAGGATATTTGATACGAACATTTTTTTGATCATCATTGCGATCCTACGAAGTTGTGATCAACCTATCCGTCATCCCAATCCGTCATCCCGAGCCCGCCGAAGGACCCTGGCCAATATCTTCGCAAGCATCTCTCCTAGAAATCACGGCCAATGTCCTTCGACTCCATTCGTGCAACTCACTCCGCTCAGGATGACAAAAACAGATAACAGACCAAACAACCCAGCGCCCCTCCGTCCCCTCCTTGCTAAGGGGGAGGTAAAACAAAGGAAACCCACAGAAACACAGGAAACAGAACAAAAATATGAACACAAAACTTGACAGACCGCCCCCCGTCCCGCATTATCCCTTGCGAAACCACCATCTATGGGAAAACGTCTTGTAATCGTTGAGTCTCCAACAAAAGCAAAAACCGTCAAGAAGATTTTGGGCGCCGCCTACGAGGTCACGTCTTCTTTTGGTCATATTCGCGACCTTCCAAAGTCAAAAATGGGCATTGAGATCGACAAAGATTACGCCCCTCAGTATGAGGTTCCTGCCGACAAAAAAGCTCGTGTCGCAGAGCTTAAATCCCTTGCCTCCAAGGCCGAAGAAATCTACATCGCAACGGATGACGACCGCGAAGGAGAAGCTATTGGATGGCACTTGGCAAGCGTGTTAAAGATCGATCCAAAAAAGGCAAAGCGCATTGTCTTTCACGAAATTACCAAGTCCGCTATTGAGCGGGCTATGAGTCAGCCTCGCCACATCAACCTCGACCTCGTAGACGCACAACAAGCGCGTCGTGTGCTGGATCGCCTCGTTGGGTATGAGCTCTCACCATTTTTGTGGAACAAAGTTGCGCGAGGACTCTCGGCGGGTCGCGTACAATCCGTAGCCATGCGTTTTGTAGTGGAGCGCGAGCGTGAACGAGACGCGTTTAACAAAGAGGAGTATTGGTCCTTGGACGCGTTCATGAAGCATACGGAGACCGAGTTTGAAGCAAAGCTCGCAACCTTCCAAGGAAAGAAGGTTGGTAAAATGGATATCAAAACCGCCGAGCATGCGCAGACCATGACGCAGACATTGCTCGCAAGCCCCTACGTTATTGATTCTATTGAGCAAAAAGCCGCAAAGAAGCAACCAAAACCTCCGTACCGTACCTCTACATTACAACAAGATGCCAACAGTCGTCTTGGATTTAGTTCTAAGCAAACCATGCGCTTAGCACAGCAGTTGTACGAGGGAATCCGTCTTGGAAAAGAAGGAATGACGGGTCTCATTACCTACATGCGTACCGACTCGCTCAACCTGTCCGAACAATTTTTGCAGGAAGCCAATGCCTACGTGCAAGCCACGTTTGGAGCCGAATACGCCCTCTCCAAGCCGCGCGTATTTAAAAATGGAAGCAAGGGAGCACAAGAGGCCCATGAGGCCATTCGCCCCTCCGATCCAACACGTACACCCGAGTCCCTCAAAGATCACCTCGACCCTCGTCAATATAAGTTATATGACCTTATTTGGCGTCGTGCGGTTGCCACACAGATGAAGGAAGCCTTGTTGACCAAGGACACCGTGCTTATGAGCTCAGATGTAGGGTCGTTCCGTACCACAGGATCCGTGATTACCTTCCCTGGGTACCTCAAACTCTACCCAGACACCACCAAGGAGTTGCTACTGCCAAGCATGCAGCAAGGCGATACCGTCACCCTGCAACGATTGGAACCCACGCAACATTTTACCGAGCCACCTGCACGTTATTCCGACGCAACGCTCGTCAAAGAATTGGAAGAACACGGCATTGGACGACCGTCTACCTTTGCGCCAACCATTTCTACCATTATCGATCGTGGATACGTGGAACGCGATGAGGCCAAGCGTCTTGCGCCAACAGACATTGCCTACACGGTTAATGACTTGCTCGTGGAGCACTTCCCACACATCGTCGACAAAGATTTTACTGCCGACATGGAGCAGAAGTTTGACGACATCGAAGAAGGAAAAACCGCATGGGTACCTGTGATCGACGCGTTCTACAAACCGTTTCACAAGACGCTCATTGAGAAAGACAAATCACTCGATAAAAAAGAGTTGACCGAGGAAACCACAGATGAGGTCTGTGACAAATGTCAGAGCCCCATGGTGATCAAGATTGGTCGCTTTGGAAAGTTCATGGCCTGCTCCAACTACCCCGCATGTAAGCACACCATCCCGCTCAACAAAGATGGATCCAAACGTGAAGAGGTGGAGCCCGAGTCGCTTGGCAAAGATCCAGAGACAGGGCTAGATGTCACGCTGCGCACGGGACGATTTGGTCCCTATGTGCAGCTTGGTGAGCAAACAGAGGAGATGAAGAAGAACAAAGAGAAACCAAAACGCGGAAGTCTCCTACGAGGAATGGTTCTTGAGGATGTCGATTTTAAGACCGCGCTCCAGCTACTCTCACTTCCACGAACACTCGGTGAATGGAAAGGAGAACCGATCACCGCGCAAATGGGACGATTTGGTCCCTACATAAAAGCAGGCGAGGAATCGCGCAGTTTGCCAGCCAAGGCCGACTACACGGTATTGACGATTACGCCCGAACAGGCAACGGAACTGCTTAACACACCAAAAAAGACACGCGCTCCGCGTACCAAAAAATCTGCGTAATTACGCAGCTTTTTTCTTTGAAGCGTCAAAGTCATCTTTCTCTTTTGCCGTCATGGCGAGCTTTCCACGGTCCTTAAACGTCTTTTTAGAGCTAAACGGCAACCAGCTAAAGGACAACCCGTGGAAGAAATCTTGTATACGATCCAAAATCTCGTCGCCCACGTCCATCGCACGCCCGGGAAGATTTGTACCCCATTTAAGCAATCCTCCGCCCCAGTTAATGAGCGCTGTGTCTGCTAAGAGCGATCCCCAGGAACCACTAAACGCATCTAACGCTCTTCTTCCAAGACCCGGTGGAGATCCGGCACCACCTCCCCCATCTCCGGCCCGCGCACGTGCTGCCGCCGCCGCGGCCAACACGGCTGCCGCCGCAAGTCCCTCACCCGCTTCTTCCTCCTCCTCTTCTTCCTCCATCGCCGCCCGTCGCGCTGCATCGAGCGCCACCATACGTTCTGCATCACGCCCACCTCGGGCCGCTTCGTGCAGATCAAACACATCTGGCGGTGGAGGTGGCAATTGTCTCATTTCTCGTCCTTTTTCCAATCCATCCTCCTCTTCAACGTCTATCACATCCGTAAAACGATCCCTCTCACGATCGTGAATCGACGTTGGAGGTAGTATTTCTGTCTCCTCATCTCTTTCCCCCGTATACAACACCGGCAATTCTGTCTGAGGATTTGGATCAGAAGGAGATCCGTTTGGTTGCGGTGTTCCTGTTTTTCTCTTCATTTGTTTTAGATACCCCTTTAAATCCGACAGATTACGAACCTTAAGTCGCATCAAACCGCGATCGTCATCCTTGGGTAGTGTTTTATAGCCATCTTCGAATGTTGGATGTACTTGTCGATACACCGATGACCCAACATTCCCTTTCTCGTACGCCTCTACACGTGCAGTTGTAAGAATATCAAGAATCTGCAAATCTCCATCATGCGTATCCAAAAGATCCAACAACTCCTCCGTTGTAAAATTGTCCGTATACCCATCCGTGAGCGCAAACACCTCGTCACCCTCTTGCAAAACAATCGTTGCGCGACCAATAGCATCCGTCATGTGAAGTCCTTTTTGCATCTCCTCCCACGCTTTTTCCAACAATGCCGTTGCCGTCTCCGGCTTCAACCCACGATCTACAAGATCTTGTACCGCCGCAATAATTCGCTTCGTTTCTCGGTCATAAATCAACCCATCTTTTTTTGGAACACAATCCGCAGACACGGCGCTCGTCACCTTATTACGATCTGGGTGATAGAGCGCGCGATCCGCCTCAATAATTCCGTTATCGACCAGATCCTGAACATGAGAGAAATCGCGAGACACAAACCGAACCGTTCCATCGGCGCCACGCACCACCAAACGTACGTCTCCCATATGCATGGTCTCCAACACCACGTCGTCTCCTTGTAATGTAAGCTCCCCCGACGCAAAACAGGCGCCACTTCTCGCGTCAATTTTGTAATCACGTTGCATATTCAAAAGCTCCCGTTGTGCTGCAACAATCGATTGATATAAATCCTCATCCTCCCCTGCGGCAACGTGCGCCGCCAGCACGTCCGCCACAATATCCCCATTCCCCATGCCACCCATGGCATCGATCACCATAAAAGAACACCCGTCCTTAGAGATAACGACCCGATCCTCATCACTCTTGTAACTCAATTTTTCATTGGAAATATAATCCAACCGTGCGCCCGACACCACCATTTGCCCACGTCGTTCTCCCCGTGTTACAACCACTCCATCCGGCGCAGACTCTCCATAACGCTTTTTAAACAACGATTCAAACGCCTGTACAACATTTTCGCTCAATACCTCCGGAGCATCATCTGGCGATCCAATATAAAGTGTCTCCTCCACCGGCGGCACATCTAATGTATCTTCCATGTTAACTTCCTCTTCCTTCGGTTCCGATCGTATAGGACCCGACACTGGACGCTCAACAGGCCCAAACACTTCCCTACCTTCCCAAATATTCTCCAACTGCTTGGCACCAATCTGATCCACTTCTTCCGTGACATCCTCATCGCTCCATGGCAGCACATCTGATGTATTCTCTGCATGTTCTAATGGATCTGAATCCAGTGGTTCTTCCGTAGACTCTGCATCCACCGCCCCCGCGGTCTCTTCCCACAAATTCAACGCCCCATCCATCCCTAACGCATTTGCATAGGACGAATCTTCCTCCTGCAACTCTTCCCAATACTGCGCAAACGTTTGCTCGGTAACAGGTTCAATCGCATCCAAAGCGGCCGGTTCTTCGACAACCTCCTCAACAGGCGCCGACACACGTGCCACATCCAAGGCCTCCTGCGTCCGCTGTTCCTCTTCCACGGTCACTTTCAATTGATTCAATGATCGTCCTCGCAACTGCTGCAAGGCTTTCTCAATCGTGTGTAATTGCTTTTGCCACGTCTTCCCGTTTACATCCGTGTCCTTGACCAACAATCCGCGAAGCATATCCAAATCAGCCGTGGAAACACCTGTGTGTTCGGAGGTAATAAGCGCACGTCGAACAATATCGTTTACTGTTCGCGCACGATCCGCCTGCGAGATATCGGCATCCGTGGCAAACTCCGGGTTCAACAAAAACATCTGCGCCGAGGCAAATTGTCGCGTAAGTGTATCCCACTCTTTGAGCCGACGTGTCTTTTCCGCCAAATCCGCCGACGGTCTTGTTTCAACCTTTACCTCTTCCGGTATCTCTTCCATGACAGGCACGTCCTCGACAATCGCGGAGTCTCCGTCAACCGTTTCAGTTGCCACGGCTGCATCCACATCCACCGTATCCTCCGCAGTCGTTGGTGCACTCTTATGCGCATCAATTGCCGCCCTTGCCTCTTCTCGTGCCTGCTTGTACGCCGCATCCCATGCAACTTTCGCCTCTTTCCCTGGATGTTGCGCGCGTTGATGCCATTGTTCCTCCTCGTCCAACACACCTTGCAGGAGCTGTTGCTCACGAACATGATCACCCGACAAATTCTCCAAAACCAGATCGTGGACCCCTTGTAATTTTTCGCGCGTTAAGACATACGCTTCGCGAAGAGATGAAACCTTTTGCAACTCCGCAAGCAATTGATCCACAAATACCTTCACTTCCTTTGGATCACCCTGGGAGGCAATCGTCAGTACCTCTGCAGAACTTTCAATAAATGGCTTAAGGACCGCTGCCGCCTCAGCGGCATTCTTGGGAGCCTTCGGTCCACGGGCACGCCACTCCGTTTGCAATCGTCCAATACCACGCTCAATCCCTCGCGTGCGACGCAATAGACCAACCTTATTTTCCAAATGGTTTGCTGAAACAATATCACGATCCTCCGGTGCAATTTTTGCTGCAGACCGAATAGCATTTAATGCTTTTTCTAATTTTTGATGACCTTCACGGACAATATCAACAGAAGACTTTCCCTCTGGGATCACGAGTAGCGAGAGACGAAGTGCGTCGATATCTTGTTGACTCATGCTTGCTGTCACAATCCCAGACGTCTCAAACAAGGGGACCAGTTCCCTCAATTGTGCATTTACGTCATGTGCAACCTGCCCGGGAGAGCGCTTGTTTACAGGAATCTTCTCCAGGAGGGTGCCAAGACGCTTATGTAATCGAACCGCGTGTAACAACGTATGTAATCGTTGATCTTGCGCCCGCTCTAATTGCTCCTTCTTCTTCTCGTCTGACAGAACATCAACACTAGGATCGCCCGGTTCTGCCCCAAGCGCCTCTTTATCGGCGCGTGTCATTTTTGTTCGTTTTGCCATACACTCATACGTTGCGATTCAATGTTGCCAGTCTACCGCAGGCCTGTTCGCTTTACAACAAAATTTTGCTAGGTTACGATCTCTTGTATGGAAACAACGACCCTCACCGAACGACTTTGGAGCTGGGACGATCTTGAACGCACGATTCACGCGCATTACCAAGATCCAGATTTGAGTTTAGTACGCCAAGCCTATGATTTTGCTAAGACCGCACACGGCGAACAACGTCGTTATACGGGTGCTCCCTACCTTGTGCACCCCATTGCTACCGCCGTTCGCCTTGCCGAGATGGAATTGCCCCTTAGTGTCGTGGCCGCAGGGCTCTTGCACGATGTTCCCGAAGACACATCTACCACCATCGAGGACGTGCAAATTTTGTTTGGAGAAGATATTGCGAACATGGTGCAGGGCGTTACAAAGCTTGGAAAGGTTAAATACCGCGGGATTGAACGCTACGCAGAAAACCTTCGTAAAATGTTTTTAGCGATGGCCGAAGACGTCCGCGTGGTGTTTATTAAATTTGCCGATCGCCTCCACAATGCGGAAACACTTTATGCGCGACCCGTACAAAAACGCGCGCGTATTGCTGAGGAGGTCTTGCAGATCTACGCACCCATTGCAAGTCGATTAGGAATGGGAGACATGAAAGGACGTCTAGAAGATGCAGCCTTTCAATACGCCGAGCCTAAGGAATTCAAAGAAGCAAAAGAACTCCTAGAAAAAACCGCAATGCTTCGTGAAGGTGATCTTACTAAAACAATCCAGGAAGCAAAGCGTTTACTGGAAGAGGCCGGAATTCAGGCCATTGACGTCATGGGACGCAAAAAGTTTCTGTACAGTTTTTGGAAAAAACTTTTGCGTTATCACCAAGACGTCACCAAGATTTACGACCTCGTCGCCATTCGCATAATCGTCCAAGACATTGCAGACTGCTACGCCGTGCTCGGTGTGCTCCATGCCCATTGGCCGCCGCTTAAAGGTCGGATTAAGGACTATATTGCCCAGCCAAAGCCCAACGGGTACCAATCACTTCACACCACGGTGTTTGACGAAAACTGCGGCATCGTGGAGTTTCAAATTCGTACCAAAGAGATGCACGACCATGCAGAATATGGAATTGCGGCGCATTGGCATTACAAATCCAATGGGAGTCAAAAGCCTCTTAAGACCATGCCGTGGATTGATGATCTTGCAAACATTCAAAAAGAGATGGCGGCTGGACAAGATTTTTTGCAACGACTCGAAGACGTGAAGCTCGACATATTTCAAGACCGTATTTTTGTCCTCACCCCCGAGGGAGATGTAATCGACCTACCGGAAGGTTCTACCCCTGTCGATTTTGCCTATGCGATTCATACAGAAATTGGTAACGCCTGTGTGGCGACCAAGGTAAATGATCAAGCTGTTCCGTTGAGTACAGAGTTAAAATCAGGCGATATGTGCACCATCATTACCAACAAATCGCGTCGACACCCAAATCCCGAGTGGCTCGAGTTTGTTAAAACCAGCCAGGCACGCAACAAAATCCGATCCGCTACCAAGAGCAAGGTCAAACAATGGATCGACAACATGATGAAAAAATAAACCAAAAACACCGAGCGTGCTCGGTGTTTTTTTTAAACGATCATTTATACTTGGACAGTTCCAACAAGATCCAAAATGGCAAACAAATCATCCTTGGAATAATACTCAATCATCACTTTTCCTTTCCCGTTTGGTTTTTCTTCAATCCGCACTTTTGTGCCAAAGATAGATTCCAATGTGCGTTCCTGCTCTGCCAGATTAGGATCCTGCACGGCTGCCACTTTCTTGCGTGTCTGTTTAACGGTCGACATCTCCTCTGCCTCACGTACCGTCATATCACCACTCAGCATTTGCAAAAACATTTGATCGCGCAAGACAAGATCTTGCTGTGCAAGTAACGCACGTGCATGAGACCGTGTAATCTCCCCTTCTTGTAATGCCTGAAGCATCTCGTCATTTAACTCAAGCAGCCGTACCGTGTTGGCAATCGCACTACGACTTTTACCTAATCGTTTTGCGACTTCCTCTTGTGTAAGATCAAACGAATCAATGAGCGTCCTGTACGATCGTGCCTCCTCAACGGCGCTCAAGTCATGACGCTGAATATTCTCAATCAATGCCAATTCCAATTTTTCTTGCTCAGTTGCCGTACGCACAACCACCGGGACCATTTCCAATCCAGCGGCTTTAGCGGAACGTAATCGTCGCTCACCCGCAATCAACTCATACCCATTCTGCGTTTGCGTCACCACCAGTGGTTGAATGATTCCGTACGTCTTGATACTCGCAATTAAATCCTCTAACTCGCTTGGACTAAAATACGTACGTGGTTGACGTGGATTTGGAACGATCGCATTTACCGATACTTCAAGAACGCGTCCAGACGTTGTTTCTGGATGCGACGACACACTCACCACGGTTTCTACCATGCGCGTTGAGCCACCTTCTACACGATGTGGTTTTTCTGGGATGAGCGACCCGAGACCCTTTCCAAGACCTGTTGATTTTTTCATACTGTTGCTTCGTGCGTATTCTGTTCATCTCGCAGAAGAAATTCTGTTGCAAGTCGCTCGTACGCGCGTGCCGCTTTTCCTCCTGGATCGTAACCGAGAATTGTTTGTCCAAAACTGGGAGCCTCCGCTAACCGCACCGAACGCGGAATCACCGAGCGGAATATTTTATTAGGGAAATACTTGTAGAGTTCTGTAAGAACATCTTTGGATAGCTTGGTACGCGAGTCATACATGGTAATCACCGCACCAAACACATTGAGTTCTGGCTTGAGATTCTCTTGCACCAACTCAACGGTGCGTAACAGCTGTCCCAATCCTTCTAACGCATAGTATTCCGCCTGAATAGGAATCACCACATGATCCGCGGCAACCAATCCATTAAGCGTCAGGAGTCCGAGCGACGGTGGGCAGTCGATGAGGATGTAGTCGTATTCGTCGGCAACGGTTTGCAGGGCCTGCGAGAGTTTAAACTCGCGCTGTTCTTGCCCCACAAGTTCGATGCTTGCACCGGCCAAATTTTGACTCGTTGGGACCACGTGAAGACCCTCATGCGGCGTTTGGAATCGTACGTCTGCGAGTAATTTTTCCCCAATGAGTACATCGTACAAACCTTGTTCCAACTCCTGATGGTTGATCCCCAAACCAGATGTTGCGTTTGCTTGCGGGTCCAAATCCACCAAGAGTACCCGCTTACCGGCCGCAGCCAAATAAGCCCCCAGATTTAAGGTCGTGGTGGTTTTTCCAACTCCTCCCTTCTGGTTTACGATTGCGTAGACTTGCGCCATAGTGTTTAACGCGTTAAGTATAGCAAATCCAGGAGTTTGCACCCTGTGGACGAACCAATGTATTGACAAATAGCCACAAATATCCTAAGGTTCGCCCGCTATTCACCCATTCCCGGAGGACTTCATGAATCGCATGCTGATTGTTCTGTTGATCGGTTTCCTGGCCGCAGCGTCCCCGGCTCGTGCTGAGGACGTTCTGGCGCCGTTCCAGGTGCTCACCGCGGTCCACGGCGAGAGCCACGCCATGGACAAGGCGGAGCACGTTTCCATGCGTGCGTCGGGGCACCTGTTCTGGGTTCCCGAGGACGGCACCCACGCCCTGTTCGGGTACGTGGGGCCCAAGTTCACGTTCAAGGAGAAGTACGCCACGGTCTGGTTCTCGCCCCAGGTGGGCGTGGCGGGGCACTGGACGCCAAGCGGAGGCACAGCGGCGCTAGCGTCGTTCTGGTTCGGCATCAACCTCCTGGACGACGCCATCGCCATCTTCCTGGAGGGAGATGGCTACTTCGCCGAGGACGTCCATGACTACTACGGCTACTACGAAGCGAGCTTCACGCCTCCGTGGAAGCTCCCACTTCACGTGGGGTTCCAGGTGGAGCAGCTCAACGCCGGCGTGACCTTTGGCCCACAGGTCACGGCAACGGTCGGGCCCATCCTCATCGGCCTCCAGTACTACGTAGCTCCTCAGGAAGATACCACGTCGCACATCCTTCGCGGGGTGTTCATGGTCTTCCTCTAGATTCGAAATCTCCTGCTCCCCCTGCACCACCTCGGTGCGGGGGGACACCTTTTTTATGAACCGCACTCACGGCAAACACCGTTCGAGACCCCTATGAACGATCCACAAAATTTACATTCTATCGTTTCTTCTTTATTCTTCTTTCGGTCCATCTCTCGCTTTGCACCACAATGAAGACACACGCTTCCACCTGTTTCTTCTAAACAGGTTGAGCACACGGAAACTTCTACTTCACGAAGTAATTGGTCTACATCTCCACATTCTTTCCCAGAGAAAAATTGCTTTATTTTTTTTATCACCTCGGGCGGATAAAACTTTTCTACCGTCCGCCACCTAGAGGCAATAAGCATCCCCTTTGGTCCATACACCTCTCGAATCGCGCTCTTCAACTCATGAAAGTCACCCGTAAAATAGGCCTTCTCTATTACCTCACCTACCTGATTCGCGTCTGCATAGGTTTCTGGTAACGTCTTCGCAATATGCACCGTCATTCTCGAGCGAATAAACACATCCTCATAATAATGACTGAGTACTCGGAATGTTTCAGAATCTTCTTCGCGTCGCTTCATGGTCACAATCCAAGGCATCGTTTCTAGAATACGAGTTAACGGATCCTCTTCTTGGATCGTTGCTATAACTTCCTCTGCACGATCCTTAATGGCTTGTTTAAATGTGTGCTCATCTGGGAGTAGTCCATAACCAAGCGTTTCTAAATCCATGGTACAAGCCTCGTTCAACCCCTGAAAATAACGGCGTGTTTCTTTCGGAGATTCAATAATAATATCCAAACCAGCCTGAGTCTTTTTATACGTATTCGTAACAACGGCATCCGTAAAAGATCGTGCATGTAGCTGCTCGTGCACGGCGGCTAAAAACAGATCCGCGTCACCATAGTCAGAATCTTCAATACGCTCTACCATCGCCCCCCCATGCACAATAAAGGCATTTCTATCAGACAAGGCTACCGGAACATCGTCTTGAAGCTGTTCACTCGGCACCCATTTTCGTACTACCTGACCTACCGTATTGCGAGCTGCCTCAATAATAGACCTATCTTTTTCACTCAGTTCTTTTTCTGTCTTTTCCTTCCATTCCTCTCCCAACGTATAATAATCACGTCTTGCGGCGTAAATCCCATTAGGGTTTTTTTCTTGTGCTCGTTTAGACACGCGAAACGCATCGTTAAAGGATGGTCGTTCTGTTGACATAGTAGAGTCATTTTATCATAGTTTTCCTCTCTGGTTCAAATCCTCCCTTTCAACAAAAAAATCCGTCTGCGACGGATGTTTTTGGTTGCGGGGGTGGGATTTGAACCCACGACCTCCAGGTTATGGGCCTGGCGAGCTGCCTGACTGCTCTACCCCGCGATATTGTGAAAACGATGCAATAGCTCTCTGACCCCATCCACGTGTAAACACTGTGGTAGCGGGGGGGAGACTTGAACTCCCGACCTCAGGCTTATGAAGCCTGCGCTCTAACCAGCTGAGCTACCCCGCCTCGCTGACATGCGGCACTATACCAAGAATAAGAAGATGGGTCAATAGCCGTTGACGGGTCCCTAGAATTAAGGTACAGTGCCCTCGCCTACGCAGAAAAGACGGTCTCACGGATTTTCTCGTATTGCGTACAAACCGGAGGGCGAATGGCGGAATTGGTAGACGCGCAGGACTCAAAATCCTGTACTAGCAATAGTGTGAGGGTTCGATTCCCTCTTCGCCCACCAAAGCAAGACACCCAGTAATGGGTGTTTTACTTTGAGGCGAGGGAGAGAACAGGACCTGCGTCCTGTTTAAAGGAATCGAACGGTCGGAGCGATGTGCGGCCAGCAGGACGCGCCGCGAGACCAGGACCAAACCCGAAGCGCTGAAGAGCTGAGAGGTGAAGGCGATTCACCCTCTATCACCAAAGCAAGACACCCAGTAATGGGTGTTTTACTTTGAACAGGAGAGGGACCGTAACCACATTATTCATCACACCTGATTCCTTCGCCGAGCTTGCTCATCTTCGGACATGCATGTTTTGAGAAGATTCGCGCTGTGGCCCTATCTTTCAAAACACACGTGTTCTTGGGTTGCGACAGGGCTTGATCGATCTCATGTGATCTGATCAAAAACAACCATCCGTCATTGCTTCATCACAACCCGGTAAACGCGCAATGACGACCAATAGAAATAGCTGCTTCATCAGAACATTTAAACCTGCGATGACGACCAAACGAGATTCTTACTTCACTATAACCTCGCAAAAACTCGCACCAACAAATAACTGGGGTATTTCTCAAACATCCACAGCAAAGGTTGATCTCACGGGTCAGTTTGTTATACTCCCATCGACTATGACGTTAACCACCCACGCCGTTATTGGCGCAATCATCGGCGGAGCCACAGGTGACCCCTACCTCGCCTTTTCCCTTGGCTTCGGATCCCACTTCCTTGTAGACATCATCCCTCATGGAGACCGCGAACTCTATGAAGGCCACAAAACAAAGACCGCGCAAAAGCGCGCCGTTGCATTCGTCATCATGGATGCAATCACTGCCCTGATCGTTGTCTCACTCATGTTTGCATATTCTCCCGACCACACACTTTCCTTTGTCCTTGCCATGGGTATTATTGGATCGGTTTTACCCGACTTTATTAATGGCATTTACGAGGCGTGGGAGGTGCAATCGCTTGAGTGGTTTAATCGATTTCACTTTTTCTTTCACAATCTTATTTCTGATCGTTCCGGAGACGTTCCGCTCCGCTATGGTCTCATTGGGCAGCTAGTCGTCATCGTGTTCCTTCAGCGATATTTCTAGGTCTCAAAAACAACCTCCTAGGAGGTTGTTTTGTTATTAATCAAATCGACCTTCAATCTTACCATTACTTGATCCGCCATCTGACTTGTCAAAAAGCAACGTGCGCGATCCAATCCGAGCGGAATCAAACGGTCTGTAAGCAACGGATGATAGAGCACACGCCAGAGCGCACGTGCGGTCTTCTGTAAATCACCAGGTGGGACTAACACGCCGGCGTCCTCAGTAATTTCCTGCAACGCAGAATTCGCCGAGGCAATCACAGGAGTTCCAACCGACATCGCCTCAATCACCGGTCGTCCAAACCCTTCCGCGTGTGACATCATCAATAACGCCGACGCCTCTTGTAATAATGTCCACTTCTCCTCATCGGTCACGTACGATCGTACATGTACACGACCCGGCAAGGCTTGCTGTAACGCGCAAATCGCCTCTATCGATGCTCCCGACTTCCATCCCTCCTTCCCTGCAATCACCAGGTGAGGCTCTGGGTACTCTTGGGCAAATTGCAAAAAAGATTGGCAGGCAAAGGGAATATTTTTACGCGGCTCAATCGTTCCAAGGATCAACACAAACGGATAATGAATCCCATTCGATAGCGTTTTTTGAATTTTTTCCGGTGTTCGTACTCCCTGATACGCCATCACGACTCGATCCTTCACCTCTGGGAAAGACCGTAAAATACAACCGGCAGTCCACGTTGAAATTGCATGGACGACGGTTGCGCCCCGAATCGCGTGCTTCACCCGCATATTCCATGACCACCAACGCGAGACGCCTGTTTGCGGAAACCATTCTGGATGCTCCACCGAGATAAGATCATGCACCGTTTGAATCGTCCGCAAATCACGTGGCAATAACAACGGTAACCAATCTCCCACCTGCCACAGAACATCCAACCGTGCTTGTTTTATCGACCAATAAAGGTTCAAATGCTTCCCCACACCCAACGAGACTTCTACCACGTGACCATATTCTTTTTGAGGCAACACACCCTGTTTTACAAACACAACAAGCTCGATCTCTCTACGAGATGCGAGCTCCTGTAACACTTCTCCCACCATCGTTCCCACACCTGCTGGCTGACTACCCTGCCACGTCAGGTCAATCCCAATTCTCATACAACAGCCCTAAATAATGCAAAACCCCCGAGGGTCGTGAGCGTTACAATCAATGTTGCAGCGCCTGTGCCCATGATAATTGCCGGGATGGCATAGCGTTTTGGAATGGAGAAAATCCACGCCGCAAGTGCACCGGTCCACACACCCGTTCCGGGAAGTGGAATGGCAATAAAAAGGATTAACCCCAGAGATCCCATCGCACGGTATTTATCCGTATAGCGATGTTCCACATGTTGCGAGATCCAAACGAACAATCGATCCACAAACGGAACCGCTTTACGCAACGGTCGTTCAACAATCTCAAGGAGTGCCGGAAGTAAGATTGCCGGAATCACACTTCCAAAAAACGAGAGGCCCATAACAGAAACAATCGGCAAATGAAAAAACTCAATACCGAGCACAACCGCTCCTCGCACCTCTAAAATCGGTAACATCGCAATAAAAAACGTCGCCCATGCAGGGGAGATTCCCTGAAACTGTTGTACAACCATGTCGATCATAAATCTCTCTCCCAAGAAAAGACGTCAAACGCCCAGCTCACCAAGTCTTTTGCATCAGAAAATCGCGCCTCAGGTTGACTCGCACCAAGCACGACTACATCCACCAAATGTCCATCACGCTCAATGCGCGTCGTCAAACAATAGCCCGCTTCGTCCAATGATCCCGTCTTCCCTCCAACAACTTTATACGGAGACTGATTTAAAAACGAATGGAACAGCTCATTCGTTCCTTCCACATCATAAACGTTTCCAATCCCGGAAACCACGTGAACCGACCCATGTGCTACACGACTGGCAATCTCCTCATGTTGCAGCGCCTCGTTCAATAACACCATGACGTCTTGTGCCGTGGCTGCGTTGTGAGGATCAAGCCCGATAGGATCTCCAAATGTGGCATTTTGCATACCAATTTGCTCCGCTTTGCGATTCATTTTTGCCACAAATTCTTCCTGTGTTGCGCCAACCTCTCGTACAAGCGCGTGTGTTTCATTGTTCCCAGATGCCACCAGCATCATGGTAAACAAGTCCTCCATGTTCAGCGCGTCATTAAATCGATAATACCAACGGCCGCCAACCGTCACGTCTTCTTGCTTGACCGTTGCCGCATCTTCCCAATTCCATGTGTAGTCTTCCAATAAAACAAGCGCTGTCATCAATTTTGTAATACTTGCGATCGGACGTTTAATCTCTTCCCCGCGCTGCATAAGAGGTACCCCTGTCTCTACGTCACGAATCAACACGCTGGGCGCGTCTGTTACCACACCGAGACTTTGCACGTCTACACGCTGAGGTCCGCGATGTCCCGCTAATGGAAAAGAACCCGTTTCGATCTGCACGGCACGCGCAATAACGTCCGAGAGTGCAACAGAAGAAGGGCTCGTCGTGGGAGTCATGGCAAAGGGCGTAAGTACAAGCGCCAGTAGCACATTTACAACAGCGTTTACGCGCATGTTAGCCTTCTTGTTTCATGAGAGCACTTAAGAGTGCATGTTCGTGCAAAGCAACATAGTCTGGAAGTATATCTACACGGTCGTACCCCATATGCTGCAAAAACTCCATCGACACAACATAAGTGACAGTGCGTTTTTCCGAAATTTCCTCAATCAACCCGCGAATAAGAAGGTTGCGCAAAATAAGCGAACAATTAACACCACGCACTTGCTCAAGCTCTGGTTTGGTAATTGGTCCACGGTAGGCAATAATCGCGAGTGTCTCAATGGATGGCTTGGTCAACTCCCCCGTAACGTCTTTTTGTAACACGTCTCGCACGACATCCGCCGCATCCGGGTTTGTGACAAGTGCCACATCTAACGCCGACTCAAAGAGTCGCACACCCGACCCCTCCGTGTTTAAATGTTGTGCTATTTGATCAAGCACTTCGCGAAGACTCGCATCGTCAATAGACAACACACGCTGCAGCTGTTTTTTTGTCATAGGCTTCCCTGCAGCAAACAGGATCGCTTCTAAATTACGTGTTGGGATGTTCATACGCGGGTAATAGAAATGTCATCAAAGTGTCCTTTTTGCTCTACACGCAAAATATCTTGTTTGAGCAACTCAAGCAAGGCGAGAAAACTTGCGACAATGTCCGATTTGGATCCACGTTGCGTTACATCATGGAAATAAATGGTTGCCTCTTGTTGAATCCGTGCCTTCAACTGCTCAATCTTTTCCTCCACGGTGACCGTGCGTTGTAGCATTTTTTCCGGCAAATCCACATACGGTTTGACGCGTTCCGTAAGCGCTCGCACGGCCGCCGCCAATTCCTCGGCCGTAAGCGTTGGCGGGCTAAATGCAGGAATCTCTATCTTCAATCTAGGTGCAGTATACGCGACTCGCTGCGATGCTGCACGATCTGCAATAATAGTCGCCGCCTCGGCAAATCGTTGATAAAGTTTTAACTGACCCGTAAGATCCACGTCTTCGTCTTCTTCGATCGCGAGGCCTGGGAGCAAGAGCTTTGATTTGAGATACAGAAGCCGTCCTGCAACAAGCAAAAAATCTGCCACCTCGTGTGGCGCAATTTCCTCTACCTGCTCAATGTGGCGCAAAAAATCTTCTGTAATCGACCCGAGGCTCACATTGCTAATTTCTAGTGTCTGCTTCTCGATTAACTCCAAAAGGACCGATAACGGCCCTTGGAATACTTCAATGTTAACGGCGTACTCGTTACGCATTTTTTATACTTATGTGAACTTCGTCAAGCGTGCGCGTTGGCAACGGTCCCGGTGCATCCATCATTACATCTCGTGCATGACCATCTTTTGGAAACGCGATCACCTCTCGAATATTCGGTTCGCCCATCATGAGCATAACAATACGATCAATCCCCGGGGCAAATCCTCCATGGGGAGGTGCACCAAAGGTAAATGCCTCCAGAATGTGGCCAAAGCGCAACTTCTGTTCTTCTTCGCTAACATTCAAGAGCTCAAAAATTCGCTTTTGCATTTCTGCGGTATGGATTCGAATAGATCCGGAACTCAATTCAAATCCATTCAACACGAGGTCGTACGCATTCGTACGAATAGACATCATGTCTTCTCCGCTCATCAGTTTTGCTTCGTCCTCCGCCTTCACCGAACAAAACGGATGATGCATCGATTGAATACTGCCGTCCTCCATTGTCTCAAACATCGGAAAGTCCAAAATCCAACAAAAGGCCAACTCATTTGGATCTTCTTTGTTGACACGTAGATCCGGTTTATCGGTTCCATGTAATTCCATCGCCTCAGCGTAGGACAAGCGTGTAAACGGCACAGATGTAATGGTTTTCTCTGGGAATAGTGTCGTAACAAGCTCAATAAACATCGCCTCAGTGTAGGCCAAAATTTCTTCCTGCGTCACAAAAGACATTTCAAAGTCCAGTTGCGTAAACTCGGGCTGTCGGTCTCCTCGTTGATCTTCATCTCGAAAACAGCGCGCAATTTGAAAGTATCGTTCAAACCCCGCCACCATCGACAGTTGTTTAAATTGCTGTGGAGACTGTGGCAATACGTA
The DNA here is from genome assembly GCA_002774875.1 of Candidatus Uhrbacteria bacterium CG10_big_fil_rev_8_21_14_0_10_50_16. Taxonomy (NCBI): domain Bacteria; phylum Candidatus Uhriibacteriota; species Candidatus Uhrbacteria bacterium CG10_big_fil_rev_8_21_14_0_10_50_16. Next base: position 37,384 of record PCYM01000005.1, on the reverse strand, counting down.
AAATGATCCCGCGTGCAAACGAGATGGAACAATGTATTCGCGAGACCCCTCCGGCGTTCCCTTCATGAGAATCGGTGTCTCGATTTCCACAAAGTCATTGGCATGCATGTACGATCGGAAAAACGTAATAATCTGGTCTCGCATGCGGATGTTCTTTTGCATCCGTTCCGTGCGCAAATCCAAGTAGCGATATTTAAGTCGCAACTCCTCGTTGATCCCACGCGTGTCTTTGTCTATTTCAAACGGGGTGGTCTCTGCCACATTCAAGATACGAACAGATTTGGCAAGAAGCTCAACCGTTCCTGTAACCATATTTGGATTGCGTTGTTTTTCTCCGCGCGCCTTTACCTCTCCCGTTACTTCCAAGACGTATTCCGATCGAATCTCGTCCGTTTTTCCTTGTGACGCATCATCCAACTCAGCCGGTACGACAACAACTTGTAAGATACCCGTTCGGTCTCGCATATCCAAAAACGCCACTTTTCCCATGTTGCGACGGGCGTTGACCCACCCTTTTATTGTCACCGTTTGTCCAACTAATTCTACTGTGTCTTTTGCTAATGTTCGTTCTGTCATATTAAAGAATTGATTGAATTCTACCGCATTCCGGCCCTCTCGGCCAGAACAAAATACCAGCCCCGCGGCTGGCCTATTTTCTCTCATTTACAAGAAAACTACGCCAGCTGGGGCCGGCTATTATTCTCCTGGATAAAATAGAGGTTCTTCATACACATAAATAATGACATCTGCTTCTCACTTCGTCAATCAGCGACTCCTAAATACCCTTATCAACAGAACAGCTTGTCAAAAAATCCTTTGCCGGGTCAAATAATGATGTTCCCAATCGTTCCAACGCTTCCTCCCTTGTAAACCAAGCAACCTCCTCGATCGTCTTTACGCGAGGATAGAGAACACCCGAGTGGTAACGGCATTCCCAATAACTCAATGAGCGCCCGGTTGTTGGATGGATACGTCGACCAATTTCCTTCACCGCCACGCAGTCAACTCCCGACTCTTCTCGAATTTCACGAATAATCGCATATTCCTTTGTCTCTCCTGCTTCAATTTTACCGCCCGGCAACGACCAAACAAAGTCGTCATCTCTTTGACGCTTAACGAGAAGGACCTTCCCTCTTCGACAAACAATTCCCAACACCACTTCATCCATACTATGGTTCAAGACGATTGAGCGTTCGCGGAAACGGAATCGCTTCACGCACATGTTTGGTGCCACATAACCACATCACCAATCGCTCCAACCCGTAACCGAATCCGGAATGTGGAACCGAACCAAAGCGACGCAAATCCAAGTACCACTCAAATTGATCCATTGGAAGATTATGCGCGCGAATTTTTTCTTGCAATCGTGCAAGATCTACTTCTCGTTCTGACCCACCGATGACCTCACCATATCCTTCTGGTGCCAACATATCACTACACAACGCTCGTGTCGCATCCTCTGGATCTGCCTTCATATAAAACGCTTTTATTTTTGCCGGATACTTAGTAACAAAAATAGGCATATCAAATTGTTGGGTGAGAATCGTTTCGTCGTCAGCCCCCAAATCCTCGTCTTCTTGAATATCGCTTCCGGCATCTTGTAACATTTTGACGACTGTCTTATGTTCGATTCGCGGGAATGGGCCCTTTATAATCTCTAGTTTTGACACATCACGTTCTAGAATCGTCTCCAACTCATAACGACGCTCCTCAAGAACACGTTTGATGATATAGAGCACCAAATCCTCCTGAATTTGCATGTTTTCCTGCCAATCGACATATGCCGCCTCGGCATCCATCATCCAAAATTCGTTTAAATGTCGCCGTGTTTTGCTCTTTTCTGCCCGAAAAACAGGACCAAAATCATACACACGACCATGAGCAAAAATGCCCGCTTCAGAGTACAACTGACCCGATTGGCTCAAGTACGCTGGACGTCCAAAATGGTCTACCTCGTACAGTTCCGTTGTCCCCTCACACGCACTTGGTGTCAGAATAGGTGCATCCATTCGCAGAAAATCCTGATCGTGCATAAACTCCGACGTTGCACGCTCAATGGTATCGCGCACACGCATCATAGCCCACGGCCGCTTAGATCGCAACCACAAATGCCTATGATCCATCAAAAAATCTGTGCCATGTTCTTTTGGCGTAATCGGGTAGTTTGTAGACGTGCTCACCAACGCAACCGTAATCCCCTGTACCTCCACGCCTGTTGGCGAGCGATCGTCTTTTACGACAGTGCCAGTTACGGATACAGAAGATTCTTGCTCCAGGTGCGTGAGCAACTCCCAATCGGCGTCGGACAACTTTTCTTTTTCAAAAACGACTTGTACGTAGCCTGTTCCATCACGAAACTGCAAAAACGCGATCTTACCAGAAGACCGTAATGCGTAGGTCCAACCAGCAAGTTCGACGACCTGCTCTAATTGTGTAGAAAGTTGTGAAATCGTCGTTTTCATACCGTTGCTATATGTTGAAGAAATGTAGGAACACGTAATTCTCGTTCTAAATGATAGTGCGTAAAGGCGTCTTGAATTTCTATCAGCGTATCCAAGAGCGGGTCGAGTCGATCTGTGAGCAATGCTTCAAACGGAGCAGAGGATAAGAACCGGAGCGCCGCCAGAACCTCTTGCGTCAACTCCTGTGCATCGGCAAATGAGGATCGCTGTTCTTGGACACATGTATTACAGACCAGACCGCCGTGAGATGTAGAGATAAACGGCTGTGAAATCTCTCCGTGTGGCGTGCGGCAGCGAACACAGGCATCTGCATGAGGTCCGAACCCGATCAATACCAGCCACTTGAGCGTAAGCGCACTCTGCACAAACATCAAACGTGTACCAGTGAGATCTGGAAGCGTTTGAATCCATGCATAGGCATCTGCCAAAAACGCATACAAGCTTGCATCCGGCTCACCGTCGCCAATCGCGCGATGCATAAGCTCATTCAACCCAAGTCCTAGGCCAAAAAGGGATAATTCTTCGCGAATCCTCGCAAAGTCCATTCCCCGCTCCACACCTGCAAGCTTTAGCCATAGCTTTCCATGCGCCACCATAACTGTCAACTCGGTGAAGGGTGATGTATGTGCCGCCAGCTTGCTTTGAAACTTTCGCGCGCCCACCGCCATGACCTGCACTTTGCCCCGTTCTCGCGTATAGAGTGTATAAAATCGGTCGTGCTCTCTGTAGTCACGACATGCGAGAACAAATCCTGTGAGGACGGAGGTCATGGTGGCAATTATGGGCGTTCGTTGAGAAATTCTTGAACAATGAGCATGGCAGCCAACGCGTCGTCGTGACGCGACCGGCCAGCTTCCTCTGCCAGTGTATCACTTGCGCGCGATGTAAGATGTTCGTTGACGAGTGCCACCGTTACGCCTGTGGCGTCTTGTAGCTCTTTTGCAAACGCCGCCGCACGCTCACTCATCGGCGTTGCCTCGCCATCGGCCGTGCGTGCCTCCCCCATCACAATAAAGTCATATCCATCTTCTCGCACCATATCGGCCACAAGCTGCACGGGATCCTGTCCGTTCAACTCCACGACGTCCAAGGGAACCGCCATTCCCGTAACCGGCTCGCCAAGTGCAAACCCAAGTCGCTTGGTTCCCAGATCAATTCCTAGTATCCGCTTCATACCTCAGGAAAAGGCGTGAGAATCTCTGCACCGGTTTCTGTAATCACGATCGTCTGCTCAAAGTGGGCGGCAATTGATCCATCCACCGTAATCGCTGACCAATCGTCGTCGGCCAATGTCAACTCTTCACTTCCAAGCGTCACCATCGGCTCCAGCGCAAGAACCATTCCTACACGTAATTTCGGATTATCAAATTGGCTAGAAACAAAATTCGGTACCATAGGATCCTCGTGAACGGCATGCCCAACTCCATGCCCCAGGTAGCTTGTGACAATTCCGTATCCGTGAGGCTTAATTGTGTTCTCGATCGCTTGGCTGATTGTTTGCAATTTCTTTCCCGCCTTTGCCGCCTCAATCCCCTTCTGCAAGGACATCTTTGTAACATTCATCAGCGATCGCGCGTCCGTCGTTACCTCGCCCACAGGCACAGTGATTGCCATATCCGTACACAACCCTTCATACCAACATCCAATGTCCAATCCCACAATATCTCCTTCGCGCAAGGCAATATCTCGATCCCCCGGTCCATGAATCACTTCCTCGTTCCGTGAGATACAAACGGTTGCGGGAAATGGTGTATCTCCACCTGCCGTGTAGTCTAAAAACGACGGTTCCGCGCCCGCCTTTCGCATAGAATCTTCGGCGATTTTATCTAATTCCCGCATCGTCACGCCCGGCTTTACCGCTTTTACTGCCGCACCAAGTGCGTCAGATAAGATTTTCCCTCCTCTTCGCAATGATTCAATGTCGTGAGTTGATTTGATAAGTGCCATAGAGAGGTAATAATTCGACCAAAAAATAAGAGAATTAGGTACAGATTACCAAAATCTCTGCTATTTGTCGATTCAAAAACCAGCCAAAAGGCTGATTATTTTTCTTGAACCGTCTGCAAGATATCCCGTTGCACGGAATCAATATCCTGTGACGCATCAACTTTAATTACTCGTACCCCCCGTTCTTCCATCTGTGCAATAAGCGGTGCTGTATCGGCATGGTAAATTGCCAAACGCTTTCTAATTGCCCCTTCTTCATCATCTGCACGTTGAAACAACTCCCCTCCATCGACATCACACACGCCCGCCTGCTTTGGAGGATTAGATTGAAGATTATAAATATGCCCGTCTGCACACATCCACCGACCACCTAGACGCTCAACCGCTGTTTGATCATCCAATTCAAGAACAAACACCAGATCCGGTGTAAATCGCTCAAACATAAGTCGCAGTTGCTCTGGATCACGCGGATATCCATCGATCAACACACCTTCCTTTGCGTCATCCTGCTGCAAACGTTTGTCCAACATCTCCGTGATCATGTCGGGCGGCACCAGATTCCCTGCGTCGATAATCTCTCCAATCCGTTTTCCCAAATCCGATCCGCTCGCTTTTTCTTCGCGCAACAGTGCGCCTGCACCAATAAGCGGATAGCCAAGCGTCTCTGAAAGTCGCTCGCCCTGTGTTCCCTTTCCAGCTCCCTGTGGTCCAAGTAGTAATATAATCATAGGTAATTTGATGCGAGTGTAGCAAACTCTCGTTAAAGATCCAATCAGAGGACCGTTCGCTTGCTTTTAAGGTATTTAACAACGGCCAGAACGGCAATAACGTCAATTCCTCCAATGACCAGTAGACCGACAAGCCAACCCGTCCACAATCGCATCTCCCAATCATCTCGCATCTCAATGGCATAATCCGGCCATTGTTGATTCACGGCGACCTGAACATATTCTCCTTTCTCAATTGGTGGTTTTGCATGTAGTGGACGATAATAATGCGTGTGATACGCCATTGCGTCGACCGTATAGCTTAGATCCACCCAGTCTTTTGTGCGTGATCTGTAAGAATGCTTCCTTGTCACAGACACGACTTCGGCTCGAACCGTAACATAATCTTGCATCACGGAAACATCACGATACAACAACAATCCCATTGAGATCGTGACCACCAAACCGATCAACGGCACAACGATTGCCGATTGTAATAACGACAACGTATGTTTGGTACGCCGTCCACCGAAATTTACCTTCATACAATCCAACGTTTAAGACTTGGGGAAATACGAACAAGAACCTCATAGGGAATCGTATCACAAAGGGCAGCGATCGCTTCCACTGAATTCGCCTTTCCGCGATCTTCCGATATTACCTCCACCTCATCCTCTAATTGCACACCACCCGAAACATCTGTCACATCAATGGATGTCATATTCATACTCACCCGACCCACAATCGGACAAGCGGCTGAGCCAAAAAACACCGTTCCCCTATTGGACAACGCACGATCCACACCTTCGTTGTATCCACACGGAATCAATGCAATCGTTCTCTCAGACGTTGCTGTGTAGGTGGCATTATATCCAACCGAATCACCCACATATACATGTTTTACACTCGTAATCTTTGCCCAAACAGAAAGTGCCGGTTTCAGATCAAGTGATCGATCCCGCACCGAATCCAAGCCATAAAATCCAATCCCTAATCGAACAAGACTCGCTGTTGTCTCCTCCACGAACTGCGTTCCAGCTGTTGCAGAAACATGAAACTCTCCCTCGCCAACATGTTTGCGATATATCTCAACGACCCCATTCCACACACGAATTTGATCCATTGTCATGGTCTCATCCGCTCCATCTGCATCTGCAAAATGTGTTGCAAGCCCCGTAAGATGGAGAGACTTGTTTGTACGGAGAACCGCGATGGTTTCCAGGAGCTGATCGGGAGCAATCCCCTGCCGATGCATTCCTGTGTCGACTTTAATATGAACCGACAATGGTCGATGTACAAGACGCACAACATCGCGTACCTGATCCAGCGATGTCACCACAAGCGTCACAGATCGCAACCGTGTTAACTCTTGCAAACGCGACTTTGGAACATACCCAATAATAAGTATTGGCTTACGCACACCAATTCCTCGCAACATCCGTGCCTCTACAATTGAGTCGACTACAAGACAGTCGATTGAATCGAGTTCATCTGCGATTTTCCCCACCTCACGCAAGCCGTGTCCATAAGCATTTGACTTAAGGACAACTGCCAATGATCGACCGCCAATCAATTGCTTAAGCGTTCGAGCATTGTGAGCTAATGCCAAACGAGACACTTCCACTCGCAAGAGATGCGCATCACGTATTGAACGACTATTGCGTAACGATCGAAGAAAGGCTGCAAAGGTCATAGTTGAGCAATCATAACATATCTGTCGTACCTCCCTGCAGCTTCAAAAACACATCTTGGCCAATGTTCGTCTAATTTCATTTACTAATAGGCCGATTCTTCCGTGCGTTTGCACGCTTCCCGAGTATCACTTTTGTCGTACCTACGACAAATCTGTTACTAACTTATAATTAGCGATGACAACAACCAGAGCATAATGAACCCAGTAAAAACAAAAGAACCCCTTTCGGGGCTCTTATTCTTTCTACAACTGTTCGTACTCGTAACTCACGATCTGTGCCTCTGTTTGCTTAATCACGTCGATGATTACGGCAACAATGATCAACAAGGACGTACCACCCACCACGAGGCTCTGAGAGCCCGTAAGAGGTTGCATCGCCACTGGCAATACCGCAATACCTGCAAGAAACGTTGCGCCGAGCAACAGGATCTTATTCATGGTCTGCGCAAGATAACGCTCCGTTGGCTCACCTGGTCGTACACCGGGAATAAACGCTCCCTGTTTTTGGAGATTCTCTGCCATTTCGTTAGGTCGGAAAATAACGCCCGTATAGAAATACGTAAACGCAAAGACCAACACAAAATAGAGAATTCCGTAGATCCACTGGTTGGCAAGTGTTTCAATCACCCACCGTGCAGCATCTGCCAAAAAGACCGACCGTGCGCCCACAAAGAACTGCGCAATCATCGTTGGGAACAAAACGACAGAAATTGCGAAGATAATTGGAATCACACCCGCCATCGACACGCGTAGCGGCAATTGCGTTGCAACACCGCGAGACAAACGTCCCGCCTCATGATGACGTGCATAGTTCACTGGAATATTGCGCACGGCTTCATTAATAATGGTCACAACAACAACGGTTGCAATTGCCATCACTAAAAACACGACCAAACTCACAATACGACTTTGATCAAACGTCGCAATCGATTGTTGGATAAATCGTGGAAATCCCGCAACAATTCCAGAGAGAATCAAGATAGAAAGTCCGTTACCAATTCCACGTTCTGTCATCAATTCTCCAATCCACATCAAGAAGACAGAACCCGCCGTCATGACCAAAATGGCCATAAACAAGCTAAATCCTGTAAGAATCAATGCAAAAGATGTTCCTGCTTGGCCTCCACCCTGTGAGATCAACGCGATAAAACCATACGCTTGGAGCGCCGCAAGTGGAACAGAGACCCAACGGGTGATCTGATTCAACTTTTGTCGCCCCGCCTCTCCGCCGTCTTTCTGCCATCGCTGCAATGCCGGAATCACCATCACGAGAAGCTGAAAGATAATCGAGCTCGTAATAAATGGTGCAACACCCAACGCCACAACAGAGAAACTTTCCAACGTACCACCAGAAAAGATATTCAACAGACCAAGAAATTGGCTGCCAGACAACAAACTCTGTAGAGCTGCTGCATCAATTCCCGGAACTGGTACATGGGCGAGCAATCGAAACAGTGTAAGCATGAGTACTACATACCCAATACTGTTACGAAGTGGTTTTAATGCCCAGATTTTTTTGAGTTTCTCAAACATACAAGCAATACAGGGTTATTCGATCTTTCCGCCTGCCGCCTCAATCTTCGTTCGCGCTCCCTTCGTGACCAAACATCCGCGTACGAGCATGGAAGGTTTTGCCTCCCCATCACCCATTAATTTTACACCGACTTTTACGTCTGTGATCAATCCGGCATTTTTCAATGTCTTAGGTGTAATGAGTGTCTCCGTCATCTTGGAAAGAGCACTGAGGTTAAGAGCGGCTGGTTGAATCTTGTGACTCTTAAATCCACGTGTTTTTGGAACACGGAGCAACATCTGACGAAGCCCATTGATAGAAGATCCGCTATTTCCAGAACGTGAACCCTGTCCTTTCATTCCACGACCGGATGTCTTACCTCGTGCAGATCCAATACCACGTCCGAGACGCTTTGTGGTTGTTTGAGACCCTTTTGAGGGTTTAATTGTGTGAAGTGTCAATGCCATATACTCGCGTTATGCTGCCTTTGGAGCAACTTTTCTTGGAGCTTTCTTTTCAACTTTCACAACCTTCTTTGCAGAATCCTCACGCTTTGCCTTCCGTTCTGCGGCTGCTTGATCCGTATCCGTTTTGACGCCTTCTGGGATAATCATGTGTTGAATCGCATCAAACGTTGCCTTGGCAAGGTTTGCTGGGTTGCTTCCACGCAAAATCTTTGTCACGCAGTCAGACACACCGCCCAACTCCATGATAAGACGTGGGGCACCTCCGGACTTGAGTCCCGTTCCCTTTGGAGCAGGTGCCAAGATAATTTCTGCAGCGGCAAATTTTCCTTCAACGCGATGTGGAAAGCTTCCATGAACTAATGGAAGGGTAATCACATTACGTTTTGCTTGGTGAAACGCTTTCTGAATCGCAACCTGCACATCTGGTCCCTTTGCGACACCAAACCCAACGCGTCCTTTTTTATCACCAATCACAAGAGCGGCACGAAAACGCATTCGTTTTCCACCTTTTGTTACACGCGTCACACGTGCAAGATCCAAAATACGCTGTTCCCACTCACGTGGTTCGCGTTCTTGCTGACGACGAGGACGACGATCTCCTCCGGCTCCTCGACCACCTTGCGGCGGACGACGACGAGCCGAAGCATCCGTCTTTACAGGCGTTTTTTCTACAGCGGCCACAGGAGCAACAACAGGCTCTGCTGCTACTTCTGGTTGAGTTGTCTTTTTCTCTTCGGCCATACTAGAAGGTTAGTCCTGCTACGCGTGCGGCTTCCGCAAACGCTTTAACGCGACCATGATAGGCAAATGCCCCTCGGTCAAATACGATCGTATCCACACCTGCTGCCTTCGCTTTTTCTGCGAGAGCGGTTCCCAGGTGCGCAGCAAGTTCCGTTGGATTCTTACCTGCAGCTTCTTTAAACTGTTGATCGTTCACAGAAACGATTGTCTTTCCAAGATCATCGTTGATCAACTGTGCACCAAAGTGCTTTGCTGAACGAAATACAGATAATCGTGGTCGAGCCTCCGTTCCGTGCATACGCGCTCGTGTTCGATACGCGCGTCGTAATTTTTGTGCATGCTTTTTCAACATACGCTAGGCTTTCGCGGCCTTTCCAGCCTTACGACGAACAATTTCGTCTAGATACTTAATGCCTTTACCTTTATATGGTTCTGGCTTTCGCACTTTCCGAATCTCTGCCGCTACCTGACCAACAATCTGCTTATCGATTCCGGTCAATGTAATGAGGTTCTTTTCCACTTCTGCGGAGATACCTTCCGGCAACTTGTATTCAACGGGGTGAGAGAATCCGACGTCGAGGCGAATAGTCTGACCATTCACAGCAACCTTGTAACCAACACCGTTCACCTCTAATTTCTTTTGGTAAGGTGTCTGCACACCGGTTACCATATTCTGTAGGTTGCTACGAGTTGTTCCCCACAAAGAACGATTCAATTTACTGTCCAAATCCGCCATGGTCACAACGAGTTCGTTTCCTTCCTCGCCGCTTCGCAATTCTACTGTCGCATTTGCGTGTACGGATGTTTGTAACTGTCCTTTGCCTCCTTTAATTGTGACATTCATTCCGTTTACCGTTGCCTCAACGCCCGATGGTAAGAGAATGGGTTGTTTTCCGATACGTGACATAGGCTTAGAAGATTTCGCATAAGACTTCTCCGCCCAACCGTCGCTTCCGTGCGTCCTTGTTTGTCATCACACCGTTTGGTGTAGAAATGATGGCAATACCGATATCAGAGAACACGCGTGGAAGCTCCGTTGCCTTTGCATACACACGGCGTCCTGGTTTTGAGATACGTTTCATCTCACGAATTTGTGGCTGATTCTCATTGTATTTGAGTGTCAGCATCAGGTCCTGAAAGAGTGGGTTTATCGCCTCTACCACTTCGACCTTTTGTACGTATCCTTCTTTCTCCATGATTTTTGCAATCGCAAATTTCAACTGAGAGTACGGAGCACGTACCTGTTTGTGTCGAGCCATCTGTCCGTTACGGACACGGGTCAACATGTCTGAGATTGGGTCTGTCATTGGCATAGTCTACCAACTCGATTTCATGATTCCTGGAATTTCTCCGCGGTTTGCTAACTCACGGAAACAGATTCGGCATGTGCCGAAGTCACGCATATATCCTCGCAATCGTCCACACTTCCAGCAACGTCGAATGACGCGCGAAGCAAACCGAGGTTTGCGATTCGCCCTGGCAATCATTGATTTTTTCGCCATAACGTCATGTTACTTCTTAAAGGGGAACCCGAGCGCACGGAAAAGGGCAAGCCCGTTCTCTCGTGTCTTGGAGGATGTCGTGATCGTGACCTGTAGACCATGCAAACGATCGACTTCGTCTGATGGAACTTCTGGGAACGCAACGTGCTCTCGGAAGCCATAGTTGAAGTTTCCTGCCTGATCCACCGCCGTTAATTCGATACCACGGAAGTCTCGCACACGAGGAAACGTCACTGCTACAAGTTTTTCGATGAAATCGTACATGCGTGGTCCCCGAAGGGTCACCTTCATACCGATATTCATTCCTTCACGGATTTTGAACGTTGCAATTGATTTGCGTGCCTTGGTAAACACAGGCTTTTGACCTGTAATACGTGTGAGTGTTGAGGTCACCGTATCCATGTACGCTTTATCTTTTAAACCACGTCCCAGTCCGACGTTGAGTGTTACCTTCTCAATCTTGGGAAGCGCGTTCACATTCATGATACCAAGTTCCTTTTGAAGAGCGGGCACAATCTCTTTTTTATAGTATTCTTTGAGTTGTGCCATACACTAGACGCTTTGCTGCTTACCTGCTTTACGAAGGATTCGTACACGGGTCTTTTTTCCATCCTGTTCTGCGATTTCGTATCCTACACGTCCAGACTTCCCATCCTTCCCCACAAGGGCGACATTTGAGATGTTCATCGGTGCAGGAAACTGGATCTTTTTACCCGGTTGTTGTCCGTTTCCTTTTAAATGCTTTGTTGCAAGATTCAATCCCTCGATAACAACCTTCTTGATCGGAGGAAATACCTGCATCACTTTACCCGTCTTCCCCTTGTCCTTTCCAGCAAGGATCTGGACGGTATCACCTGTCTTGATCTTCATAGGCCTAGAGGACTTCGGGGGCCAAGGAAATGATCTTAGTGAATCCGGCTGATCGCAATTCGCGAGCAACAGGTCCAAAGATACGCGTTCCTTTTGGCTCTCCGTTTTCTTTATTAATGATCACGGCGGCATTCTCGTCGAAACGGATGTACGTTCCATTGGAACGACGTGTTTCCTTACGAGACCGTACAAGTACCGCGTGAACAATGTCAGACTTTTTAACAGCGGCATGAGGAGCTGCCTCCTTTACCACACAGGTCATCACGTCTCCAATGAAGCTGTAACGCTTTTTATATCCTCCAAGAACGCGGATCACCTGAAGCTTCTTTGCCCCGCTATTGTCTGCCACTTTGATCATGGATCGATGCTGAACCATACGACTATTCGGTTACAGCTGCAGAATCAGCCGATCGCACAATGCGCCAACGCTTATCCTTTGAAAGCGGTCGACACTCAACAAACGACACCGTATCACCAACAGCACATTGATTCTCCTCATCGTGCACCTTGTACTTCTTGGACGTTGTATAACGCTTTTTGTACTTTGGGTGCATTTTTGGCGAGTCAACACGAACCACAACCGTCTTGTCCATACGATCTGATACGACCGTACCGGTAAAACGGCGACGGATGATTCGATTGGTTGTTTTATTCGTCATACACGTGTCTTAAACCTCCTTATTCTTGATCTCTCGCACACGGGTCATAATCTGCGCGATCTCTGTACGAACGGCGCGGATCAAATGAACCTGTTTCAACTGGTTTGCTGCCACACGGAATCGTAATTCCCGAAGGGATTCACGCTTCTCCGCAAGGAGTGTCTGCAAATCTGTCACGGATTTTTTGGCTAGGTCTTTGTATTCCATATCCTACCGTGCATTACTGATGAACTTAACCTTCATCGGCATCTTGTGCGCCGCGAGACGAAACGCCTCACGTGCTTCCTCTTCTGAAACGCCGCCGATCTCGAACATGATCGTACCCGCTCGAACCACAGCCACGTAGTGATCCACCGCTCCCTTTCCACTTCCCATCGTGTTCTCATTTCCATGGAACGTGATTGGGTGATCTGGGAAAATGCGGATCCACGTTTGTCCTTTACGGTTCACATAGCGTGTCATTGCACGACGTGCTGCCTCGATCTGTCGTGATGTTACCCAGGATTCCGTAAGGGCTTTCATTCCATAGTCACCGAAGGCTAATCGCGTCTTCTGAGTTGCAAGTCGCTTCCCAGATGCGCGTCCCTTATGCCACTTTCGGTGCTTCATTCGTTTTGGCATCAACATAGGCTATCGACGTGTTTGATGAGCTGGTCGACGATCACGAGGTCCGCGTTGATCACGCTCACGACCACGAGTATCACCACTCTTGCGTGCACGTTTCTCCGCTTCTTCTACACTGTCAAAGACTTCGCCGAGATAGATCCACACTTTAATACCGATCACTCCGAACATGGTGTTTGCTTGCGTGTTGGCATACTGGATGTTTCCTCGCAAATTCTGCAAAGGCACTTTTCCTGCTCCCGCACGTTCACTTCGTGCAATGTCTGCTCCGTTTAATCGGCCCGCAACAATCACACGCACACCTTCCGCTCCACTCTTCATAACTCGATCCACGGTCTGCTTCATGACACGACGGAACGGCATACGATGTTCAATGTCGATGGCGACCTGCTCTGCAACAACTGCTGCCGAGAGTGAACCATGTCCAATATCTTGAACATTGATATTGATCGTTACGCGTCTTCCACGGAAGAATCGTTTCTTGAGTTCCTTCTTGAGGTCCTCCACTCCCGCACCAGCGCGACCAATAATGAATCCTGGTTTTGCTGTGTGAAGTGTGATCGTAAACGTCTGGCGTGAACGATCAATGATGATCTTGTGAATTGCCGCTTCACGCAACTTCTTTTTGAGGTAGGCGCGAATAAACACGTCTTCCTTTAAAAAGGTTGGAAACATCTTACGTGGGGAGAACCACTTCGAATCCCACGACTCGATGGTCGAGATGCGGAAAATTTTTGGATGTACTTTATGTCCCATAGTTCCGATGCGTTAGGCTTCCTTTTTTGACGTGCTCTTGGCAGGAGCTTTTTTGACAACCGCCGCACCCTTTGCAGGAGCCTTTGCGGTCTTGGCCTTCGCAGCAGGAACAGTGACTTCTTCCTCCGGAGAAGTAGTCTTCTCAGAGAGAATCACATTCACGTGACTTGTACGCTTTCGCAATACCGTTGCACGTCCATGCGCACGTGGCATCGATCGCTTTGCCGTTGGTCCATCATCTACCGTGATTGTCTGTACCATCAACGCATCACGCTGTAGCTTCTGATTATGAACCGCGTTTGCGGCTGCAGATTCAATGAGCTTACGAACGGGTCGTGCAGCTGCCTTTGAACTATGCGTCAACTGTCCGATCGCGGTATCCACGCTTACACCACGTACCATGTCGGCAACGAGACGTACTTTACGTGGAGCAATCTTCAGAAAACGTAGGGTTGCTTTTGCTGATTCCATACGCTTTATTTAGCTGACTTACCAGCATGCTTAACAAACTTTCGCGTTGGCGAAAATTCACCCAAACGGTGACCAACCATGTTCTCAACAACTGACACAGGAACATGTTGCTTGCCGTTATGTACACCGAACGTAAATCCTACCATCGCCGGCGTTATAACCGCCCAACGAGACCAGGTTTTAACCGCCGTTTTGTCTCCCACCTTAAGCTTGCCAACCTTCGCAAGAAGGCGCTCGTCGATAGCAGGTCCTTTTTTCAGACTTCGAGACATAGCAATTAACGTTTCTTTGAGTTACGACGTTGCAAGATAAGCTTATCTGAAGCTTGTTTGCGACGTGTCTTGACACCCAATGCCGGTTTTCCTTGTGGCGTTTTTGGATGTTTCATACCAATACCCTGTGCACCTTCTCCTCCTCCATGTGGGTGATCCACTGGGTTCATGGCTTTTCCACGAACCGTTGGACGAAAGCCTCGGTGACGCATACGTCCGGCTTTTCCCCATCGGATCAATCGATAGTCGATGTTGGACACCTGACCAATCGTGGCCATGTTGCGTCGCAAGACGAGGCGTACCTCACCAGATGGCAAACGCACCTGTGCGTTATCTCCATCGACTCCCATAAACATGGCAGTCGTTCCAGCTCCTCGCACCACCTGTCCTCCTTTTCCTGGCTGCAACTCGATGTTGTAGACGTTCATTCCCTCAGGAATCAATTCCAATGGGTAACGGTTTCCAGGTTGCATGGGTCCTTTCTTTTTGGAAGAAATGATCGCCTGTCCTACATGCATTCCATGACCGGCAAGGATATAGAGCTTTTCTCCGTCTGCGTAATGCACCAGCGCGATGCGGGCATTGCGGTTTGGATCGTACTCGATCGTTGCAACCGTTCCTGGAATATCAAATTTCTCTCGTTTGAAGTCAATAACGCGAATTTTGCGTTTTGCTCCACCTCCACGATGACGCACAGTGATTTTTCCACCACTACGTCCGGAATTTTGCTTCCGTGGTCGTGTTAATGACTTGAGCGGGCTTGTGGCCGTTACATCGTCAAAGGTTTGGACGCTTGACTTACGCCGTCCCGGCGTTGTTGGGTTGTATCGCTTGATTGGCATAGTCCCTTTATTACACGCCTTCGTAGACATCTAGGTGCTGACCCTTGCCCATAAAGACATAGGCCTTGCGCCAGTGGTTGCGAGATCCCGTCACTCTTCCGACGCGAACCTCTTTTCCACGTTGATTCAAAATGTTCACTCGCACAGGATCTACGTTGTAAAGCGCCTTCACGGCCTGTCGTACATAGATTTTATCAACGCCCTTTGCAACCTGGAAGGTGTAAACACCCTCGGAAGCCAAACGCGCAGATTTTTCTGTTACAAGTGGTCGTACGAGCACACGGTACGCATCACCTGACTCCTGTGTTTTTTTAGTCTTCTTGTCTGCCGTTGCCTTTGGAGCTTTTGCAGCTTTCTTTACGGGAGCGGTTGCAACGACCTCTTTCTCGTTCTTTGCTTCCTCGACTTTCACGTCTTTTGTTCGTTTGAGAATTGCCATACGCTTAGGCCTTTACAAAGTGTTGAGTAAGGGTCTCGAGCTCTTCCTTCCCGATAATGATCGTTCCTGCCTTCAAAATATCCACCACGTTCAAACTATTTGGCGCGATACCTTGCGTAAAGAACATGTTCTGTGCCGCTCGTCGAACGGACACGTTTTCCGGCTTGGTTACCAGCAATGTGCGTTTTCCCTGTCGTGGGAGTGCCTTCAACAACGCAGCAACTTCCTTGGTCTTTCCTTCCATCTCCAAACTATCAATCACCAAGAATGCCTTGTTCGCTACCTTATCGGACAAGGTCATAAACATAGCTTTGCGACGAGCCTTTCGGTTCATCTTGCGAGAAAAGTTGCGAAGACGGTTTGGGCCAAAAGTGACACCTCCACCGATCCAGATAGGAGAGCGGCTGGATCCGTGACGTGCACGTCCTGTTCCCTTCTGACGCCATGGCTTCTTACCACCACCGCGTACTTCACTTCGATCTTTTACATGCGCCAAAACAACACGGGCATTTGCCTTTTGCGTCATGACGGCCTCGTGAACGAGGGCCTCGTTTACTTCCACACCAAAGATACTATCGTTCAGATCTACTGAACCGACAACATCTCCTTTTGTGTTGTACATGTCGATTTGCATAGCCCTTACTTAACGCTCTTTAGAACAATAAGACTGTTTCGGCTTCCAGGAACTGCACCTTTTACGGCGACTAATCCATTTGGACGTACCTCGACGATCTCGAGGTTCTGTACCGTGGTGCGATCACCACCCATGCGTCCTGCCATTCGCATCCCCTTAAACACACGCTGTGGACCCGTGGCTCCAATGGAACCCGGCATGCGCTGTTGGTCTTTGTTACCATGGGTTGTTTTAGAACCACGGAATCCGTGACGCTTCACAACACCTTGGAACCCACGACCCTTGGATGTGCCGATCACATCGATTTTATCTCCTGCCTCAAAAATTGAAGCGTCAACCGTTGCACCCACTTCGTAATTCGATGGGTCACTCACGCGCACCTCTTTCACAAGTTGGAATGGTCCTGATTCGAGCCACTGTCCAAGCTGCGCCTTAGCCACGCGTGAAGCTTTTTGCACGCCATAGCCGAGTTGAACAGCCGCATAGCCATTCGCGTCAACTGTGCGCACATCGGTCACCGTGCAGGGTCCGGCCTGGATCAACGTCACAGGAACAACGGTACCATCCTCACGGAAGACCTGGGTCATCTCAAGTTTTCGTCCGATGATGCATTTCATATCGTCTTAAATTAGGGATTTCGCGTAACGATGCAGACACGCCTCCTGATGAGCAACCAACGATTGTTGATTATTCTTCTTGAACAGGTCCACATACTCACGGATTGATCCCGACTGGTTCTAAGTAAAAACCAGAAGTCCAAATACACAACCACGGAGGGTCGACTATTCGGGCTTCTAGCCACAACGTAGGCACAAGAGTTGCGGGGGTTTTATTGTAGCGAGTTTATCCTTTCTTCTGTTTCGGTCTAACCCTGGAAGGTTTTCTTCGTCACCGTTGACGTAAGATCTTTCTTCCATGTTTTAGGAAACAGTCCGGGTCTATGACCAGGGACGTGAGCACAGAATGCACACATCCCTGATCATAGCTCAGGGTCCAGCAAAGCTGGTTGTTTTTATGACATTTTGATCTCAACGTCCACACCAGATGGCAAGTTGAGACTCATGAGCGCCTCTACGGTCCGCTCGGAGGGCTGAACAATATCGATCAAGCGCTTATGGACGCGCATCTCATATTGTTCGCGCGACGTTTTATGAACGAACGTCGATCGGTTGACGGTATACATGCGACGGGCGGTTGGAAGTGGAACGGGTCCCAAAACCTTTGCACCGGTTCGCTCTGCGGTTTTCATGATCGTAGCTGTTGCCTGATCAATGATCTTGTGATCGTAAGCGCGAATTTTGATTCGGATTCTTTGATCCGTTGCCGTTTTTTCAGCCATATAGAAGGTACGATGTTCACGAGAAAGAGAGACAGCGATGCTGCCCCTCGATTCCCTTAGTCAAGAATTTTTGTAACGACTCCAGCACCAACCGTTCGGCCACCCTCACGGATAGCAAAACGTGTTTGATCCTCAAGTGCAACCGGCACAATCAATTTGATGCGCATATTGACCTTGTCTCCTGGCATCACCATTTCTGCACCGCCCAAGTCCACGGTCTCACCTGTTACGTCTGTCGTACGGATGTAGAACTGTGGCTTGTAGCCTTTGAAGAATGGCTTATGACGTCCACCTTCCTCTTTGGTCAATGCGTATACCTCTGCCTCAAACTCTGTGTGAGGTGTAATGGATCCTGGGAGACACAACACCTGTCCACGCTGTACATCCTCCTTGCGGATTCCGCGAAGCAACAAACCGGCGTTATCTCCAGCACGACCCTGCTCGAGCTGCTTGTTAAACATCTCGATTCCTGTAACGGTCGACTTTTGCGTTTCATCGATACCTACAATCTCCACTTCCGTGTTGATGTTGATAGTTCCACGCTCGATACGTCCCGTTACCACCGTTCCACGTCCTTCAATGGAGAAAACATCTTCCACTGGCAAAAGGAATGGCTTGTCCATGTCGCGAACCGGTTCCGCAACATAGGTGTCTAATGTCTCGATAAGCTTCAAAATAGGAGCTGCTGCCTCTTCATCTGTAGGATTCTCAAGCGCCTTAAGCGCAGATCCACGAATAATAGGCGTGTTGTCTCCATCGTAATCGTATTTCTTCAACAAATCACGAATTTCTTCTTCCACCAAGTCGATCAATTCAGGATCATCTACCTGGTCGATCTTGTTCAAGAACACCACGATCGTAGGTACTCCAACCTGGCGAGCCAAAAGAATGTGCTCACGCGTTTGTGGCATAGGACCATCTGCGGCGTTTACCACGAGGATTGCAGCATCCATTTGAGCTGCACCGGTGATCATGTTTTTCACGTAGTCTGCGTGACCTGGACAGTCAACGTGGGCGTAGTGACGATTTGCTGACTCATACTCAACGTGAGCGGTCGCGATCGTAATACCACGGTTTCGTGATTCTGGAGCCTTATCAAGAGCATCAACAGAATCTGCCGAGGCCTTGAATCCACGTGCGTGGAGTACTTTTAAAATTGCTCCCGTAAGGGTCGTCTTACCGTGGTCAACGTGACCAATCGTACCGACGTTAACATGTGGTTTCCCACGTTCGAATACATCTGCCATATGACATTAGACTGAACTTGTCCGAGGACAGAGGTTCTTATCAAAATATGAATGAGGTTAGTAAAGAAATGCGAGCGGAATGTACCATGGAATCGAAAACCGTGCAAGTACCCTGGGTACCGATTCTATCCACGAGGCCTATTCAACGGGTTCTAAGTAGAATTGCTCCTCTTCCTCCGGCGCATCCGATGTATCTGTTTCCGCTAAAGCTGGCGTATTTTCTACCTTTTTTGATCCAGAAACGGGCCAGATTTGATCGCGATTTTGCTTTGTTGGGGCTTCTGGGATCTCTAAAGCAAGATCATCCACGTTGTTGGACTCTGTTGCAAAAAATTCCTCAGGTAAATCGGCTAATGCGTCGATTTCCTCCGATTCATTCTCAGAAGAGACGGGCGTAAAGGAAACCGAACCCAGCCGTTCAACGAGACTTTGATAGGCTGTAAATGGCAATATCACCATTGGCTCCTTTCCCTCATTGTCTGTAACGATCACTTTGTCCCCTGTTTTTTGTGCAAAATGCAGTATTTCTTGTAGTTGTTGGCTCATAGTGGGTTGATGTTATCACGATACAGGGTCGCGTCAATAAAAAATATGCGCCCCGCCGGAGATCCCGACGAGGCAACGTATTAGAAGGCCATTCCCAGTTCATCCGCAAAGCCCCTAAACGTGGGCGAATGCGCGTAGGCGTCCTCCAGCGAGGTGGCCACGTACTCAATCTGCGACTCACCAGGAGCCAGAGACGAGGCCGGACGAAGGATGACGATCATGTCACAGAACCTGAGCGTTGGCAGCCGATGTGCGATCATGAGTGCCGTGGTGTTCTCGCCCAGCATCGCCTCAATTCCCTTTTGGACCCTGCGTTCCGTCTTGGCGTCCAGGGCACTCGTAGCCTCATCGATCACCACGAATCGGAGGTGCTGGATGATCGCCGAGGCAATGGCAAGCCGCTGACGCTGACCACCAGACAACTTCATGCCGTTCTTTCCCAGACGCGTATCCAAACCGTTCGTGAACCGCTTGTGATCGGCCAACTGGACTTTTGCAAGCACGCTCCACACGTCCGCGTCGGAAAACGCCGCACGATCCGCAAGAGGCACATTGTAGAGCACGTTGTCCCTCAGTGTTCCTTCCAGAATCTCGGGATGCTGAGGAATGTCGCCAATCGCGCGACAATAACTGGACAAGTCCAAATCACGCAGATTGTACCCATTCACCAGAATCGCTCCCGACGTAGGATCCATGAATCGCAAGAGCAAATTCCCGATCGTCGACTTGCCCGACCCTGTCTCACCCACCAAACCCACTTTGCAGCCCGGAGGAATCACGAGATTTACATGACTTAACACAGGTACAAGCTCCGTCGGAGAGGTTTCAGACGGATACGCGTAGCTCACGTCGCGCAATTCGATCCCGAGTGGACCGTTGGGCAATACCTGAAGGGCGTCTGCCTTAACGGGCACATCGGTTGGGATCGTCAACGCGACGACCATCGCCTGTACACTCGGCATATTCCAGTTGAGCTGTCGCTCCATGTGTCCCAGTCGCCAAAAGTTCATGAACAAGTTGTACGACCATGAGAACAAAGGAACCATGGACGCAACGGCGAGTATACCTTGAAACGCACACGTCACTTCCCACCACACGCACAAGCTGAAGAACACAGACATCACGACGCCACGAATGCTGATCTGGTCGTTAAACCAAAGCCACAAGCCATTGTCCTTACGTGAGATGCGAGCCATCCACTCGGTCATGTAGTCGATTTCCTCTCTTACGCGTCCGGCCATAATCACGCGTCGGAAGAGAGACCAACGGTCCGTCCGATAGACGTTATGTGCACGATATTCACGATCAATCGGCACGCCGTCACGCATCACACGCCCACTCATATAGACAGAGAAGAACGCGTGAATAACAAACAGTCCCGTCATAACTAATCCGCTGCGCGGCGACAACAGCCACACCAACACGTAGGCGAGGCCAATGTCCATGAGGGCCGCAATCCCCTCAAACATCATGAGATCCATGACGGACCACACGCGACCGCGAGCTTTCTCTACGTTCGCCGCACTCAGACGACTTCCCTCAGACAAGAACTGGCCAATGCCGTGATGGAAGAACAGCTCCGAGAGTCGCTTGTCGATCTGCACAGCGCAGGCTGCCAAAGCCTTCTCGCGATGCGCGCGGATCCGATTTCCCGTGAGCTCCATGAGAACCAACGAGAGGAAGAATCCTATCGTTGCAACGCGAGCCACGGGTGTGTCCTGTTCCTGAACCGCCGTAACCAATCGTCCAATCGCCAAGAACGGCAGCAGCTTGAACGCCGTATTTGGCAGCATCCATACCGCCATACTTTTAACACGGCTCCGACCCTCCGACCCAGCAAAATGCGCCCAAACCCACTTGAGGGTCTGGAGGCTACCGCTCGTCAGAATCAGAAACTCACGCCAGTTGCTAGGACCTTCCGACCGCAGATCATCTACATCGACGTTGGCCATTTGCACCTTTCTCCCGCATTTGCGGGGCTGTAAAGACCAATCTCACCCTAAAACACAAACGTCTTGCCTATTGCGCAAGACGTTCTAAGAATCCAGTTTAAAAATAAACTCAATTTCTTAAAATATCTCGCTCAACACAAACTCCTGCATTTGCAATAAATGCTTTATCAACCACTACGCCCTGAGGCGCACTGCGGTGACTCATCCAGAGTTGTGTCGTGAATAGTTTCATATCGTTGTCTGTATCGAATCGTTCGATACCCCCTTTGTAGCACACTTATTCTATCTGTCAAGCCCTGATAGTCATTGGCCCTTCTTAATCTTACAAACACAAAACCGGCTCGTGAGAACCGGTTTTGTGAACGAAACTGTATTCGTTCATCAATCTCTATCGTGCCCCCTCACCTGTTCGCTCCGTCTTAATTTGCTCTGCGATTGTGTTTGGCACTTCCATGTACTTCTCAAATTCCATAGAGGAGCTTGCGCGTCCCTGTGAGAGCGATCGCAATTGTGTTGCGTATCCAAACATCTCGGATAATGGAACGAGCGCGTGGATCAATTTTGCTTCACCACGGTCCGTCATCTCACTGATCTGACCTCGTTTTGCATTAAGGTCTCCAATCACGTCTCCCATAGATTCCTCAGGCGTTACCACCTCCACCTTCATGATTGGCTCCAACAATTTAATGCCAGCCTTCAGCGCAGCAGCCTTAATCGCCATCGACCCAGCCAACTTAAAGGCAACTTCGGAGGAGTCCACGTCATGGTAAGAACCATCGATCATGTGCACCTTCACATCAATCACTGGGTAACCGGCATAAATACCGCTGTCCAATGCTTCTTGAATTCCCTTGTTTGCTGGTTCGATGTATTCACGAGGCACAGCTCCGCCCTTAATCTCGTTGAGGAATTCGTATCCTTTTCCTGGCTCGTTTGGCTCGATCTTAATGACCACGTGACCATACTGTCCACGACCACCAGACTGTCGCACAAACTTGCCTTCGGCCTCTGCCTCACCACGAATAGACTCACGATAAGAAACCTGCGGTGCGCCCACGTTCACCTCCACGCTAAACTCGCGCTTCATACGGTCCACAAGCACATCCAAGTGTAACTCTCCCATTCCAGAAATAATCGTTTGGTTGGTCTCCGAGTCGGTGCGCACACGGAACGTTGGGTCTTCTTCTGCCAATTTTGACAAGGCGACTCCCATTTTCTCTTGGTCGGCCTTGGTTTTTGGTTCCACAGCGATCGAGATAACCGGCTCTGGGAATGTGATGCTCTCCAACAAAATTGGGTGCGCGAGGTCAGACAAACTGTGTCCTGTTCGAACTTCTTTGAGTCCAACAGCCGCCACAATATCTCCCGCATATCCTTCCTGTACCTCTTCTCGATCGTTCGCATGCAATTTAACCAATCGTCCAATACGCTCTTTTTGACCGGTCGATGCATTCAAAATGTAAGAACCAGACTTAAGCACACCTGAATAGATGCGAATAAAGACCAACTTTCCCACAAATGGATCCGTTGCGATCTTAAAGGCCAATGCCGCAACGGGCTGGTCGTCTCCGGCAACAATTGGGATTTTTGTCTCAGCATTGTCTGGATCTGTTCCCACGACAGGCTCCACGTCCAATGGACCTGGCAAATACATATTCACCGCATCCAACAACATCTGCACACCTTTGTTCTTTAGTGCCGATCCAACAAGCACAGGAATAACATTTAATCCCAACACACCTGCACGCAATCCCGCAACAAGTTCGTCGTAAGTCAACGCCTCTCCTGCGAGGTATTTTTCCATGAGCATCTCGTCATTCTCCACGATCGCCTCTACCAAACTTGCGCGCCATTTGTCGGCTTCTGCTTTGTATTCATCTGGGATCTCTACTTCATCAATCACCTTTCCTTCATCATCTCGATAAAAGAAGGCTTTCATTTTTAACAAATCGATAATACCAATAAAATCACTCTCCACGCCGATTGGCAATTGGATAGGATGGGCCTTTTTGGTAAGTCGTGTACGAATGGAATCCAAGTCCTTCATGAAGTCGGCACCCGTACGGTCAAGTTTGTTGACCAAACACATACGAGGCACGCGGTACTTGTCCGCCTGTCGCCACACCGTTTCCGATTGTGGTTCCACGCCGGCCACACCGTCGAACACCACAACACCTCCATCCAACACACGCAATGATCGCTCCACCTCCACGGTAAAGTCTACGTGCCCTGGGGTATCAATAATGTTGATGTTGTAATCTTTCCAAAAACACGTGGTTGCAGCAGACGTAATAGTGATTCCACGCTCCTGCTCTTGCTCCATCCAGTCCATGGTCGCTTCTCCCTCGTGCACTTCACCAAGTTTGTGCTTTTTTCCGGTGTAAAAAAGAATGCGTTCTGTAACGGTCGTCTTACCCGCATCAATGTGGGCAATAATTCCAATGTTTCGAACATGATCTAACGGGAACTCTCTGGGCATATAAAGAATGTTTGTATTCAAGTCTAAAGGAACAAGAGGACTGGGCGAGCGCTGAAGCGTTCCATCCCAGTCCTTGTTTCTTGCAAATTATCGCGCAAAGTGTGCGAACGCCTTGTTGGCCTCGGCCATACGTTGCACATCTTCTTTCTTCTTTACGGCAGCTCCTGTTCCCTCTGCGGCTTCCATAAGCTCAGATGCCAAGCGCTCCGCCATAGGAGAACCTTTCTTAGAACGGCTTGCGTTGAGGATCCATCGGAATGCCAAGGAAATACGACGATCACCACGCACAGGCATTGGGATTTGATAGTTGGCTCCACCAACACGTTTGCTTTTTACCTCGAGGTTTGGCATCACGTTATCCATGGCTTGTGTAAAGATATCAATCGGATCCACTTTGGACTTCTCGGAAATAAGGGCAAACGCGTTATACACAACGTCTTGTGCGATCGTCTTCTTTCCATCCAACATCACATAGTTAATCAATTTTGCGACCATCATGTTTCCAAATTTTGGATCAGGATTCACGATTCGCTTTGGGGCTTTTTTACCTCGCATAGGCTGTATTTAAGAGTCCCTTACGACTTTTTCGGTCGTCGAGTTCCATATTTAGATCGGCTCTGATTACGCCCCTCAATTCCTTGCGTATCATACATACCGCGAACAATGTGGTAGCGCACACCTGGAAGGTCTTTCACACGACCTCCACGAAGCATCACCACGGAGTGCTCTTGTAAGTTGTGACCCTCTCCTGGAATATAGGCTGTTACCTCGATTCCATTTGAAAGTCGAACACGTGCAACTTTTCGCAAAGCCGAG
The DNA here is from genome assembly GCA_002774875.1 of Candidatus Uhrbacteria bacterium CG10_big_fil_rev_8_21_14_0_10_50_16. Classification (NCBI taxonomy): domain Bacteria; phylum Candidatus Uhriibacteriota; species Candidatus Uhrbacteria bacterium CG10_big_fil_rev_8_21_14_0_10_50_16. The sequence goes on along the minus strand of PCYM01000005.1, from coordinate 12,406 downwards.
TTAGGCTTTTTAGGAGTTGCCGTATACACACGGATACACACGCCACGCTTGAACGGAGCGTCGTGCTTCCCGCGTTTGCGGTGCAAACTGTCTTGCGTAATACCAAGAGCTGGAACTTTGCTCTTATGCTTCGCTTTTGGGCGACCTTTTCGCACCAATTGGTTAATGGTAGGCATTTTATGACGATTACGGTCTTGTGGATGACTTCCCTCCGCCTAAGAGGTACTGCACAAGATCGATGAGTAAGGTATCCATTTTGGCTTGTAGAGCCGCCATAAGATGCTGCGAAGATACAAGATAGGCCTGATTTTGTCAATAAGAAACGACCAATTGAGGGTCAAACAAACCAAAATCTCCTTTTATCTATTAACATTTTCCTCCAAACCGCTGCTTTGTCACTGGAGGTGCGTATGTTTGAGTATATTCTGTTCCTTGTGTTCATGGTCGGGATCATTGATCCGATTTCGTCCCTCTGCTCTCAACTGCAAGACGAGTCCATTGCGTTCATGAACCGTAATTAGAAAATCGCCTTTGGCGTGCTTCTGACGATGACCATTCTTGGACTCGGTGGAGACATCCTGTTCCATTGGGGAGCTGACCCCGTAAACAGCTGGTTTGGGCTCGCAAACGTCGTTGTGGGAATCCTTGTGGACCACATGATCCACTGGCCATTCAACGTAGACGTTCCAATCGCTCTTCCTAAAAACCAGCCCCACATGGAGGCCGGTCGAACTTTTTTTTAAAACAGTGAGGTAACTTATAACAAGGCACCGCCGAGCAAGAGATTTGCCACGCGTGATACGAGATTAAATAACCATCCAAATGCGTTAATACCGGTAAACGAATCAACAACCAACACACCGATCAAAATCCAAAAGCCCCGTGTCTCAATCCAAAACCGCGCTTGCACATATTTTGGTTTGTCGAGAACAAGCAACAACAATTTTGAACCATCAAGCGGCGGCAACGGAATAAGATTAAAGAACATGAGTGCGAGATTAATGACCACCGAGAATCCAAAGAACATCATAAGCGCATTGTCCGCCGACAAAAGACCCGAATAGGCAAACACCCAAAATAATGCCGTGGACACAAGCGCGAATAAAAGATTCGATGCAGGTCCGGCAAATGCTACAAACACCGGACCCCACGTTTTAAACTTGAGATTATGCGGATTAAATGGCACCGGTTTTCCCCACCCAAATCCAACCGTGACCAACATGAGTAATCCCAACCAATCAATGTGCGCAAGTGGATTGAGTGTGAGCCGTCCAAGTCGCTGCGCGGTGGTATCTCCTAACGTATATCCAATAAACGCGTGCGCAAATTCATGAAAACTAAGCGCCGACACAATCGCCAAAAGAACGACGAGGAATAACGCGGGTTGATCAAATAAGAGGTTTAACATAGTTCTGCGAGTATAACACGACTTCTCAAACGTCAAAAAGCAAAACACCGCGATAGCGACCGCGATGTCTCGATGTTTTGGAGCCCCACATTGGCCCCCGCACTCTACGATATGTAGAACGCAGACGAGCTGGAGTGGTTTTCATGAGAAACAGATCTGTCATTGCACCCAGAGAAGTACACCACACGCGTCTTCTCTACGCGCTCATGAATTTCACAAAGCCCTCCAATGTAAGGCTTTTTTATTCTACCAAAAATTCCACCACCAAGCAACCAAAAACCCCGCGCCACAACAGCGCAGGGTTCTGTGATTAATCCGCAACAATGTACTGATCGGAAATCTTCTCGTAGGTAAACAACTCTCCCTCACTAAAGAACCGTTTAAGCTCATTTGCCGCCGTCTCAGCTCCATCTGATGCATGCACCAAGTTTGCTCCAATACTCATGGCAAAGTCTGCTCGAATGGTCCCTGCATCTGCCTCTTGAGGATTGGTGGCTCCAACGATTTTTCGCACTTCGTCGATCGCTCCGATTCCCTCCAATGCAATCGCGACCAATGGTCCATGCATCATAAAGGCTTTAAGTCCCGGGTAAAACGGCTTTTCAACATGATGAGAATAATGCTCATCCCACACATCGCCAGATGGCTGCGCAAGTTTAAGACCGACGAGCTTTAATCCCTTGCGTTCAAAGCGTGTAATGATTTGGCCCAAGAGATCGCGTTGTAGCGCGTCTGGTTTGAGTAACACCACTGTGCGTTCGATAGACATAAACGTGTGTATTATGGTCAATTTGCGCTGAGCATAGCACTCCAACGCGCCCATGTCCAGCGTGGGTTTCCCGTAAAGAGCTGGTAGGTGTCTTTAAAAAAGCGAATGGTGACCGTGCCATCTTGATCCGTTCGATAGGTCTCGGCTCCGATGTTTATGAGCCGTTGAAGAGCGCTTGGATGCGGATGATGGTACGCGTTGTCCTTCCCCGCTGACACAAGTGCCACCTCTGGTTGAATTGCTTCTAAAAACGCGCGCGACGAAGAATACTTACTTCCGTGATGACCGACCTTCAACACGTCCACGTCATCCAATACCCCTGCCTGAACAAGTTGCTCCTCCACCTGTTCTCCAATATCTCCTGTAAGCAAAACATGCTGATTTGCCTCATCAATCTCAAGCACGATCGAGGTTTCATTTGGATCGTCTGTCTGTAGGAGTGGAATATTATCTGTTGGATACAGGACGCGTGCCCCTTGCAGATCAAGATTTTTAGGATCAATCATGTCCGCACCTTCGTTGATGACCGCGTCTAAAAATGCATCGGCTACTGACGAATCGTAGACCTGTTTATTCAACACAACATGTGCAACCTGATACCGATCCAATACGGAAATCAATCCACCAACATGATCCGCATGAGGATGTGTTGCCACCACATAGTCAATGGAGCGGTCCCACGGCAACATAACCTCACCCAATCGATTCAACACGGTTCCGTCAACACCACCATCAATCAGCATCTGGGTGCCGTCTGCCCATTCCACAAAGGCGCTATCACCTTGACCAACGTCAAACACGGATACCGTGAGGTCCGGTTGCGCCGATTGTAATTGATCATAAGCCTGTTGCCACACCAACCATCCAAATAAAACCGAGGTAACAACCACAACACCTGTAATGATCCAGAGAAGGCGAATATGTTTCATAGAGCGAGATCGATAATTGGAAGTGGCGCAAATACGCGCACAAAGGTGAGCATGATTTCTAAAATTACGGCTACGGGAAAAAACGCAATCGTGCCACTGCTGGGGGCAACCATCGACACCACCGCCCCCGCCATTCCAAGCGACATAGCAAGGACAATCCACGGGATCACAAACAGATTTGCAATCGGCGAAATCAGTGAAACCGTCTTAAACTGTAAGAGTGAGATGGGCATTGTAGCAATGGTGGCCGCGAGCGTCTCGGACAAAATGGAGCGTATTTGCCAGCGTTTTGGCAAAAATACAAACCAACATTGAAACACAGGGCCAAGCGTAACCAATCCAATTGCGGCGGCAAAGGAAAGTTGAAATCCTACGTCATCCAACAACATGCGAGGATTAATTGCCAGCATGACGCTTGCGGCCATCAAAAAAAGTGTCACCGTTACGCGTGGCCGTCCGATTTGTTTTGCCGTCAACACGAGCGCGCCCATAATTCCCGCGCGCACCACCGCCGCATCGGCACCCGCAAACAAAACGAAGAGGCCAATCCCTGCGAGCACACAATAATACGCACGCTGTCGTCGTAAAAATGTCGTCGTTAGCAACAATAAAATCGCGTTAGCAACCACTGTAACGTTAAATCCCGACACCGCCACAATATGCATGGTACCTGTTCGTCTGAACGCGTCCACAAGATCTGTCGGCAACGTGGATCGCGCGCCATACAACAATCCGATCAACAAGCTTGCGTGAGGCTCTTGGAGATGTTGTTGAATCACGCCTGCAAACGCTTGACGCCACCGATCCAAGGATTGCCGCCAGCCCGTTTCCACCCCGATCACTTGCGGCGAGCCGTAACCTGTGCAGACCACATACACCTGTTCCTTTGCAAGATAGCGATCATAGCGAAACTCCTCAGAGTTCAGATCACGAATCGGTGTGAGCGTGCAATCAGTTTTAACCCTATCCCCCACTTGCAACACAGGATACGGACCAATTTCTAACTGTACAAAACCGGGGATTGAATCGACCAACACACGCACACGTTGCATGAGTCCTTTTTGATCCACCTGTTCGCGCACAACCCCAACAAGATGTATGTCGCCTGCCGGAACGTCTGGCCACACATCGCGAAACACAAGCTGTTGCACAAACACAGAGAAGATCCACAATACAAGAAAGCATTGGAACACCGCGGATTTTGTCATGAGTTTTTGTTTGAGTCTAAATTGAATTACAAGATTACAAACATCTCTCTACTCTTTTCTCCCTCCTTTTGTTTCGCCGAGGGGACACGCGGAGAGAGCTCTCGATTATGCTCACGAGATGATCTTGCTTATTGTTACCAAACCCCGTTTTTACAAATAAACAAAAACACCCCCAAGGGGGAGGTTTTTGTGGTTCACTTCTAATCGGAACTGAGGCAACTATAACAACCCTATAAAATTTTGCAAGTGTGGATAACGCGAGCTATACCACCACAAAGCTCACAATGCGTCCAGGTACATACACAAACTTCTTAACCGTCTTTCCCTGCAAATAGGTTTGTACATGTTCATCCGCCTCGGCCGCCGCACGCGCCTGCGCCTCCGTTGCATCCACGGCCAACGTCACCTGCCCGCGCACTTTGCCATTCACCTGCACGCCCAACGTTACCACGACGTCTTTTGCCAGTTCCGCATCAAACGCCGGCCATGGTTGTTGCATCGCCAACCCATCCCCCACCTGGCTCCACACTTCCTCGGCAATATGCGGCGCAAACGGCGATAACACACACGCAAACGCTTGCAACGTCTGCCTTGTGAGCCCTCCACCGTCACCAACGGCATTCACAAAAATCATCAACGCACTCACGGCCGTGTTGTACCCCTGTGTCTCAATATCCTCACCAACTTTTTGAATGAGTTGATGTAACGCGCGCGTCACCTCCTCCGATTCCGTCTCGACAACCTTGCCCGGTAGATCCATTACCTTCTCCAAAAACCGTCGGGTTCCCACCATCCCCGCGTGGCTGTAGGGCGCCGGCTCTGCAAACGGTCCAATAAACAACTCCAACAATCGCAACGCATCTGCGCCGAATTGCTCCACGAGTTCATCCGGATTCACCACATTGCCTTTTGACTTGCTCATCTTGGTTCCATCTTCGGCGAGGATCAATCCATGGCTTGTGCGTTTTGCGTACGGCTCGGACGTTGGCACGTGTCCGCGATCGAACAAAAATTTGTTCCAAAAACGCGAATATAACAAGTGCAACGTCGTGTGCTCCATACCACCATTATACCAATCAACAGGCATCCATCTTTTGAGTTTTTGTGGATCGGCAAAGGCATCCGGATTATGGGCATCGACGTAGCGCAAAAAGTACCAACTGCTTCCCGCCCAGTTTGGCATGGTGTCTGTCTCGCGTGTTGCAGGACCGCCACATTCCGGACACGTGGTGTTGACCCAATCCGTGATCGTTGCCAAAGGTGATTCTCCACTATCCGTCGGCTCATATTTCTCTACATCCGGTAACGTAACAGGCAGTTGTTCAATCGGCACCGCCACCCATCCATCCGTCTCCGGCGAACAGGTATCACAATGCACCAATGGAATCGGCTCACCCCAATATCGCTGGCGACTAAACACCCAGTCGCGCAATCGATAGTTAATCTTCCGCACGCCCTTCCCCTCCTTCTCTAACCATTCAATCATTTTTGCTTTTGCCGCCTCAATTTCCAACCCATTCAAAAAGTCTGAGTTGACACATACACCTTCCCCCGTATAACAGGCGACATCAACAACAATCGGTTCTGTAAGTTGCCCTGCTGTTTGATGCACAATACCACTTGGAACAGAAACGATCGGTGCTTCTATAACTTGATGAATTGGCAAACCATATGTTTTTGCAAATTGATAATCACGTACATCGTGTGCAGGCACAGCCATAATCGCCCCCGTGCCATAACTCATTAGCACGTAATCTGCGACCCACACGGGCAATACTTCACCTGTGACAGGATGAATCACCTGCACACCCTTCAACATCACGCCTGTTTTTTCCTTGGTCGCATCTCCACGTTCTATCTCTGTCTTTTCTTTTGTGACTTGTTGATACGCTTCCACATCTTTTTTGTTTTGAATCCTATTCGCAAGTTCTGCAATCAACGGATGCTCCGGCGCCAACACCACATACGTCGCCCCAAATAGCGTATCCGGCCTCGTAGTGAAGACAGTTACGTGTGGCAAAATCGAACGTAGTACAACCGGCTCCTCAACAGCATTAAAATGAGGCGTGTTTGATTTGAAGATGAAAAATTCTGCGTGCAACTGATCTGCAAGCTGTTTTGGTTGTGACAAAGGAACAATGTGATCTTGCTCATCGGCAATAACAATAATTGATCCCGCTTTATCTTTAATAGCCTGATAATCAAACGACCAATCGCAACAAGCGTCTAACGCCGGTCGAGGCTTTTTATCCATAAACCGAGATGGATTGGTGGGCGGTGCAATGAGAATTAACTTCTTAATAGATTGATCTAATTCTGGAAGTAACTTCATTGCCGCAACCCCCCCAAGCGAGTGCGTAAGAATGATCGTCTTTTCATTAAAGGTATAGTTCTCCCTTATGTACTGCACCTGTTTGGCAATAGTTGGCTCGCTTGAATTTGGCAAATCTAACACCGTCAGCGTCCCTCCGCGAGTTGAGAGTTCTTTTTGCAACCAGGGCCAAAAAGCGGATGTCGAATCATCACAAAACGCATGAAGACCCAAAAAATTATATTCACTCACATCTCCCTCTAATGCAAACGTCACCTCGGCACCCTCGGACCTGCCAATCCAGTCTTCTTGTTGCTTGGCAATCTTTGGCAAATAATCCACGGTCTTCAAATCATCAATCAGCCGGTCTGCATACCGGGTTATGGCAATCATCCATTGCTCTTTATCACGTTTTTCAACTTCGCCGCCACAGCGTTCGCATACGCCGTTTACAACCTCCTCGTTTGCAAGACCAATTTTACAACGCACACACCAGTTAATCGCCATGGCTTTTTTGTACGCCATCCCCGCCTTAAAAAATTCCAAAAACATCCACTGCGTCCACTTGTAATACGCCGGGTCCGTGGTATTGACCTCTCGCGACCAATCAAAAGAGATTCCAAGCGACTGCAACTGTCGTCTAAACGTGTTGATGTTCTCCGTCGTTACTTCTTGCGGCTTACGACCTGTTTTGATGGCGTAGTTCTCCGTTGGCAGACCAAACGCGTCCCAACCGATTGGGTAAAGCACGTTGTACCCCTCCATACGACGCTTGCGCGACAACACATCGAGCGCGGTGTAACTGCGCGGGTGACCCATGTGCAGACCCGCACCAGAGGGATAAGGAAACTCCACCAAGCAGTAAAACTTTTCCTTCTCCGACGCATCGTCCATAGTAAACACGCCCTCACTCATCCATCGCTTCTGCCATTTTGCGTCAATATCTTTGTGATTGTATTTCATAGGAAGTATAAGAAATGTTGCCAACGGGAGGTTTTATACCGCGTACTCTAGCAATTTCCCTAGGTTTGCTCAAGACGAACGACAATCAAAAGTATTTTGAACCTTTTCTCGATCCAACAGACACACAAGATCACACCTCCCCTCATTCCCCTACTCAGTGAGGAGGGGGGTAAACCAGGATTCCCATCAAACTGAATCGAATCAATTCAGCTAACCTCTGATCTCATCCGATCTTGATCTGATCAAGGTCTAGCCTTCGTCCCCGAGAACACGTGTGTTTTGAAATACGAGTTTACGAGTATTCTCAAAACGCATGTGTTTGAAGATAAGCCTCCTCGACGAAGAAATCTAGAACTTCAGCCTTCGTCCCCGAGAACACGTGTGTTTTGAAATACGAGTTTACGAGTATTCTCAAAACGCATGTGTTTGAAGATAAGTGCTATCGACGAAGCACTTCAGGTAATGCAGGAGCGAGGAGTTGTGCAAAAAATAAGGGACAAGTCGGCGCCATGCTTACAAGACCTTATCTCTGACAAGCTGTCTTCTGAGTGCGAATGCGCGCAGAGTGGCGTGGCCTGCCGAGTCCCTTATTTTTGCACCACCGCGAGCATCCATTGACACCAAAGACCAATTCGGTTATGTTCAACACGGAATCAAATCTTTGAAGGGAGGAATCGCTCATGTGGTTTTTTGTCCTGTTGATGTGCAGCTACACCATCTCCGTCTTTTTAGGCGCAATGGCATACAGGGTTCGTCAAGGAACGGCCGACGCAGCAGACGCCATCTTCATCACAACCATTGGTCTCTGCACACTCGCCCTTTGGGTCTGTGTTGTGGGCACCTATTTCGACGGATCGTTCTCCTACAACGTCCCGGTAATTGAACCGATGGCCACCTTCCTCTACGCCGAGCTGTTTGGCTTTCCGGCAGGCTGGTTCGCGGAGTGGAGGAGCAGTACGGCAGTCGCTCGACGAGTTGCACGTGAACAACGGCAACGTGAAGGAGTCGATCGCCGAGTACAAAAGAAGTTGGTGAGCGTACGATCGCAACGACGCCAAGCGGATCAAGCCTTGCTGTACATTAGGCAAGCGGCGGGCAACAACCCGTTGCTCTCGGAGCTACTCTGTCTCGTCAACTTGCTGGGCGACACGAACGGTGCAACGCCGTCGTACTTAGGCCGGCTCTTTGAGCGCGTAGACAACCTCACCAAGAGCATCCGCGCAGAGAAGAAGCGCTTGCGTTCCAGCAAGACCTCCGCGCCAACAGACCTCGACATAAACAATCGAGGCGCTGCTGTTCAGACCCTGCAGGTTCGACTCAATGAAGCCTGGGATCTGATCCGCGTGGTACTCCAGCTCCTCAACGAGACGTCGGACGACGTGCACGTGATCCGAACCGCACCGAGATCGGAGGCCGCGCTCGCTCAACAACAACTCCAAGAGCTCATGCAGACCTACAATGGTCTGATCGCGCGTGCCACGGGTATCGTAGGCGGGATCATCCCGCCGAGCACCGAAGCAGACCCTGATGTCCGCGCGGCAGAGGAAGAGATCAACAAAGCTATCGCCCACAACCGCAGGCAGAACGCCTGACGGCCTCAACAACAAAGCCCCCGCACCGTCTCAGGTAGCGGGGGCTCAACTTTTTCTCTCTAAGATGGCACCTGTTCACTTAGCCAGCGCTCGGCATCCAACGCTGCCGCACACCCCGTACCTGCCGCTGTGATTGCTTGGCGATACACATGGTCCGCCACGTCCCCCGCCGCAAACACGCCTTCCACACTCGTGCGCATTGATCCCGGTTGCAGCACCACGTAGCCTTTTGCATCAACCTCCAAGGCACTCGCAAACACATCTGTGTTTGGCTTGTGTCCAATGGCCGCAAAATACCCTTGCGCCTCAATCGTCTTCTCCTCTTGCGTTTGATTGTTTTTAACTCGCACGCCAGTCATATGCCCCTGATCCACGCCGAGCACTTCTACCACTTCCGTATTCCATTCAAATGTTATTTTTGGATTGGCAAACGCGCGTTCCTGCATTGGTTTGGAAGCACGCAACGTCTCCCGCCTATGAATCACCGTCACCGAGGTTGCAAACTTGGTCAAAAACATCGCCTCCTCCATAGCCACGTCTCCCCCGCCGACCACGACCACCTGTTTATCGCGAAAGAAAAATCCATCACACGTAGCACACGCACTCACGCCCTTACTCTTAAGTTCTTCTTCGCCCGGCACACCCAAGTACATGGCCGACGCACCCGTGGCCACAATCACGGCCCGCGTCTCAATCACCTCCCCGCCTTCAAACGTCAGCTTCTTGGGCGAGCTCGCAAAATCCACCTGTGTCACCCATCCTTCCTTATACTCCGTGCCAAATCGTGCGGCTTGTTTTTTGAGCTTTTCGATCAGCGCGGTGCCGTCGATTCCGTCTGGTTCGCCCGGCCAATTTTCCACTTCCGTTGTGGTTGTGAGTTGTCCTCCAGGTTGCGGACCAGAAACAACAAGCGGTTTTAAGTCCGCCCGTGCCGCGTAGATGGCTGCTGCCAATCCCGCCGGCCCCGATCCTAAAATAACAACCTCTCGCATACTATAAATGCTTTTCAACACGTGCTTTTAAGGCGTCTTTACCCATGGCACCGGCAAATTGATCCACTACCTGTCCGCCTTTAAAAATAATAAACGTTGGAATAGACAGTACGTTGAATTGCATGCTCACCTCCTGATTCTCATCCACGTTAACCTTAGCAATAGTGACGTTCCCCATCTCCTCCGCTAACTCCTCCACAACAGGCGACATCATCTTACAAGGGCCGCACCAAGGAGCCCAAAAATCGACCACCACAACGCCTTCTGCGTTGGTTACTTGTTCATCAAAGTTCTGTGTTGTAAGTTCTAAAGCCATAGATTTGATTATGCTTATTGCGAAGGGATGGTAGCACAAAGGCCATTTTGGAGAAAGATTGGCAGATGTCGCAGCGAAGGTTTTGTATAAAAAATGGACTAAGTGAACAAAAGAGCTAGGCCCTGAGGAACGAGGGTCTTTTGTTTACTGCGTCAATGAGATATTCGCAGGAAATATCGAATGTCCTTTTTATACAAAGCCTAAGCAACCCTTGAAAGTTCTGCAGAAAATTGGTATAGAAAAAACGGTTTTTAAATGGTTTCACCGTCTGCAATGCAGACACAGCGAGGAGGCAACATGCCCATTCCCACTGACCCCGCGGTCACCCTGCGCCGCAAGCGCGTGGTGGCCCTTCGAAGTCTGGGCTTCGGCTCTGGCGCAACCGCCCAGATCCTGGGCATCACCGACGGAAACGTCACCTACGACACCAGGATCGCTCTTCGCAAGGATCCCGACCTGGTGTTCCCCGCCCGAACGGATTACGCGTCCGCGATCTGCCAGTGGGCCCACAACTCCATGGAGCTCCAGTACCCCGAGCTCCGTGGGATCGAGGATCTGGAGGACAAGGCCACCGAAGTTCTCGGACTCAGCAACATCCGTGCGACGGCCATCCACATGGAGGAAACCGCACGGTACGCGGTGCAGGGATCCTGCGCCTACGCATCCGAAGGTCGGGACGCCTGCGGCATCTGCACGTTGCTGCGTGCGCTGTTCGGAAAGGCCGCTTCCCCAGCATGGGGAGTGGAGGTACTCATCGACCTCAAGCAGGAGGTGGCCAGGGGCCACGTGGTCATCGACAACGCGCACGAGTTCACCCGTCTGCTGGCGCAACGCATAGGCATGAACATGCGGGACGTAACCCGCGTGGATCACGGCATCGAGGCGGTAGCGGTGGTGGATACAGCCCTCAACAGCCTCTTGCCACGACAGCAGGAGGTGTTGCAGATCCGCTGCTTCGAGCACATGACCCTCAAGCAGGTCGGCAAGAAGCTTGGGGTCAAGGAAGAGCGTGTCCGCCAAGTTGAGGCCAAGGCCCTGCGCAACCTGCGACTGGGACCTCACAAGGAACAGCTCCAGCTGCTCCACGACTACGTGGACATGGGCGCCGTCCAGACGGCGATGCAGGCGCAACAACGCATGGAGACCCTGCGCTGGCAAGCCAAGAACGCCTTCAACACCCACCCCACTCTGGGACTGGCGGTAAACACCGACAGCAACCGCGAGATCCTCACGGAAGTGCCGGCGGAGAGTCTGACCTATGCGGATCGGATCCTCGTGGATCTGGCCTGCGACAACAACGACTGCTTCGCCGTGGAACGCGAAGCTCCGGGAGAGGCCAACGCCAGCACGGACTGGCGCCTGCTCCCCTACTTCATGACCGAAGTGGACACCCTGGAGCTGTCCGTCCGATCGGCCAACTGCCTGCAGAACGCCGGCGTCCGCTACATCGTTGAGTTGCTCATGAACTCCGAGCAGGATCTGCTGAAGATCGAGAACTTCGGCCGCAAGGCGATCAACGAGATCAAGAACGTGCTCTCCGAGCTCGCCGAACAGCTGGGCGTCGAGCCCATCCTGCTCGGTGGTATCTTCAAGAGCGACCCCATCGTCCAGGAGGCTCTGCGGCGCCTGGGCCGCGAGTCCTTCGGTGGCCGCACCTAGGTCGCCCCACCGTCTCCGAGGACGGATCACAACTCGGACCCCCTGACTATTGCGTCGTCGTCCCTCCTGGGCGGCGGCGTGATATTTTTTTAATGTTCGTTGCTATTTCGAATCTACGTAGTCAGCAAAAAGCGATCTCAGTCAGTCGTCATTGCGCGGAGTCCTACGACAAAGCAACCTTAATTGATTTTGCAGAATTTTGCTGAATAAATAAGATTGCTTCGTGAAACTCGCAATGACGGATGGTTGCTCACGATCT
>PCYM01000004.1:42217-42877 GCA_002774875.1 Candidatus Uhrbacteria bacterium CG10_big_fil_rev_8_21_14_0_10_50_16 | reverse complement strand
ATATCCCCACACACATACACGTTTTTATTTGTTGTTTGAAGATAATCATTGACTTTCAGTTTTCTTCCATCTGAATCAATTTCAATCCCAGCTTTTTCCAAATTAAGACCTTGTATATTAAGTTCTCTACCTATACTGATTAAGACTTTGTCAAAAAAAACAGTCTCATTTTTTCCTTTGCGCTCAATTATCAATGTATGAGGGCTATTAAACTCCAGAGTTTTTGTTTCAAAAAGAAGATTTACTCCCTCAGCCTTTAGTTGTTTACACAGAATGTTAGATATCTCAATATCTTCTTTCGGTAAAAATTGATTGCTATTTTGAATAATCGTAACCTTGCTTCCGAGTCTCGAAAAAGCCTGACCAATTTCAATCCCTATTGGACCACCGCCAATAATAAGAAAATTTTTAGGCAATATATTTAATTCAAATATATTTTCATTTGTTAGATAATCTACTTTTTCTATTTCTGGAATTTTTAATTTTCTAGGGGATGAACCTGTTGCTAAGATTATCTTTTTAGCAGAATATTCTTTGTTGTTTACAACAATCCTATCTTTACCTGAAAATTTTGCTTCTCCCAAAACAACATCAATTCCTTTTTTTTGAAAATATAGTGTATTTTCATGCTTCCTTATCACATTTTGTTTGTCTTTAATG
>PCYM01000004.1:41830-42196 GCA_002774875.1 Candidatus Uhrbacteria bacterium CG10_big_fil_rev_8_21_14_0_10_50_16 | reverse complement strand
ATTTAGACAGTCTCCTCCAATATTGGAATCTGTTTTGTCTATTAACAATACTTTTAATCCAATACGATTCATAAAATTAGCCACATTCAGTCCTCCGGAACCTGCTCCTATACATATAATGTCGTATCTATTTGAAATATTATTTTTTGATTTCATAGTGTTTTAAAATAAGAGATGTGTATGTATATTATAAAGATTTCTTTTATAATTTAAATTGTTTTCGAAGCGATAGCGAAGAAAACACATTATTATTCCCCTCATTAATATAGAAAAAATCAAATTTATTCTCTTTTGAAAGCCTATCATTCCTTATTCTCCGTTAGAAAAATATTTTTTGAATTGCGTATAACGCGCGCGGCTGATGCG
>PCYM01000004.1:0-41820 GCA_002774875.1 Candidatus Uhrbacteria bacterium CG10_big_fil_rev_8_21_14_0_10_50_16 | reverse complement strand
TAGAAATGAAGCGTAGCGCCATTTCTGCCGAACTGGTTATTATCTGAACTAACTGTGAATAAGTGTATCGAATGCGTTGGATATGCGCAATTGACAAATAAAAACGAGTACGCAACAATAGACATAGCTCTACGAGCCGCTATACCCCCTTTTAAGCTACATAAAAACAGCCCCTCAACCTCCCACCTGTGTGGGTTTTTATTTTAATAAACTTCTATGAACACTCAAACAAGCATTCAAAACGCTCTCAATCAAGCACATGACCTCCTATACCTCAAACAATACAGCTCGGCCACTCGTCGATCCTATCTGGGTTGCTTGCGCCGTTTTCTACAACAATATCCCGACACTCAAAGCCCAAATACAGAACACATAAAACAATTCCTTCTTGCGCTTCACAAAAACGCTCGTGCCGCACAAACGTGCAATTCCTATCTACATGCTATTAAATTCTACTATCAAGATGTTTTGCACATAGCTTGTCCTATTCATCTTCCTTATGCCAAGCGGCCTACACGACTACCTGTAACAATTTCACACGACAATATAGAAAAAATGCTAGCATCCCTCCAAAATAATAAGCACAAAGTAATGATCGCTTTGGCTTACGGAGCCGGTCTACGCGTATCAGAACTTACCAACCTTCGAGCAGGAAGTGTTGACTTCTCACGTGGTGTTCTCCTTGTTTTCCAAGGAAAAGGCCGCAAAGATCGCATAACCCTCCTACCAAAATCATTAATCCCGGCCCTTGCATCATTTACAGCCGGAAAAGCAGAAGATGATTACTTATTCGAGAGTCAGCGCGGCGGACGCCTTTCATCGCGCACACTACAAATTGTATTTGAACATGCCTGTCAACAAGTCAATATTACTCCATCGGCCACGTTTCACTCACTACGTCATAGTTTTGCTACACATCTTTTGGAAAATGGAACGGATATACGCCATATTCAACATCTTCTCGGACACACCAATATACGTACAACCCAACGGTACACCCACGTTGCTACAACATTTCTCCAAAGCATTGCAAGCCCACTCTAAGTTATCCCCAGGTTACCGCTTGCGTTCGGTTTTTGTTTGGGTATACTACGAACATAACACGAACGCCTATGGGAACTCCCCTCACCAAAAAACAATCAGAAGTCTTTAGCTTCATCAAGAAGTTCGTTGCCGAGGAAGGCTACGCACCTTCTTATAGAGAGATTGCCGAGTATTTTGAACTCTCTTCACCCGCAACGGCGTTTCAGCATGTGCAAGCGCTTGTGGAAAAAGGTTGTTTGGAAAGTGGTGCAGGCGGCCTAGCACGATCCATCGAAGTCGTAGAACCAGAACGCGAGATCAGCGATCGTGTGGCCATTCTCCCGTTTGCAGGTCTTATTACCGCAGGAGAGCCGATCGAGGCCGTAGAGACCAACGATACCATCGCTGTTCCCGCAGACTTCGTCGTAGATAAAATGAACTCCTACGTACTGCGTGTCAAAGGAGAATCCATGATTGACGATGGCATTTTGGACGGAGACTACGTCGTGATTGAACGCAATAATTATCCCAAAAATGGGGATGTCGTCGTTGCATTGCTCGATAACACACATGCGACGCTTAAACGGTTTTATAAAGAAGAGAAGCGTATCCGTTTGCAACCCGCCAACAAGACTATGAGCCCCATCTACGTACGTGACGTTATCATTCAGGGCGTCGTACGCGCGGTTATTAGAAGATTCCAAACGCTCTAGCCCCCACAATTTTGCTCTTCACTTCGGTGCGGAGCGGTCCTCCACCTTGCAAAAGGAATCCATGTGAGTACCGCCCTGTATCGAAACATGGACGATACAGAAGAAAAGAACTGCTACAAACACGTTCGTAGATGGCTAACCTCGTGGACGGGGGTCGCACGAGGCTGCGAGATACGAACGGAGTGGGTTATCAAACGGATAGCTCGCTACAATCAGGAAGATGAGAATCGAATACCTCATTTATTCCGTGTAGCAGTCTTTTATTCTCCCTAAATTTAATTCACCCTATCTAACCCACACAAGAAATCCAGTAATAACGTTCAAAAACAGCACAGAAAGATCTGTGTGCTTAGCGAATGAATCTAGGCTTTTAGCCGTCGTCCTCGAGAACACTCATGTTTTAACATACGAACCTATGCGTATTCTCAAAACGACTGTGTTTGAAGATTAGTAAACTCGGCGAAGAAGTCACTATGTTCACGTGTGCTCTCTACTTAATACCTATATTCCCTATGTCCAAATCTCTTGCGGTTCGTACCTGGAATGCAACCTATCAAACACGCAAACTCCGATCATTTCTTACACGTAAGCCACAGCGTCTTCACCGTCGCACCTACAAAATGATCATTGTTCGCGCTTAGTATGTCCGTTGAATGGATCAACGATCCCGTCGAGGTTCGTGTGGACTTCTGCGAAAAGCGCATCATTCCTCGAACACTCTATTGGAATCATAAGCTCTACCATATACGTGCGGTTAACATGATCCATTCCACACGAGAGGGAAGCCGCAAACTCTATTTTTTTTCCGTCTCAGACCTTACAAACTATTTCAAGTTACAACTTGATACAGAGAATCTTGAGTGGAAGTTAGTTGAAATGTATTCAGAATAATCCTCTGCGTATGTCGATCATTATGCACGTGGACTTTAATTCTTACTTCGCGAGTGTAGAACAGCAGGCGAACCCATTTTTGCGCGACAAAGCAATTGGAGTAGGTGGCAAACCAGGCACCAGAAGCGTTGTAACAACCGCGTCAACCCAAGCAAAACAGCGCGGAGTCAAGACGGCCATGAGCTCTTGGGAGGCGACAAACATTTGCCCTGAGCTGCAAATGATCAACGGTGACCCTCGCAAATATAGCGAGATAACTGATCGCTTTATGACTATTTTAAGCCGTTATTCGCCTAAAATCATGCAAACATCCGTGGACGAAGCGTTTGTAGATCTTACGGAACAAACAGATGATTGGATGGGAGCTATTGGAATTGCGCTCAATATTAAGCAAGATCTTGCTAAAGAGGTCGGCACGTTCGTTACGGTTTCTATCGGTCTAGCCAACAATACACTCATGGCAAAAATTGCCGGCGAATCAAAAAAACCAAATGGATTAACCATCGTGCAGCCGGACCAATATCTACAGTTTTTGTCAGAAAGATCTCTAGATGACATTCCTGGAATCGGTCGACATATTTTACGACACCTAGAAGAGCTGGGGATCTCTACCACGGCGCAACTACAACTCACACCACTTCCCCTCTTAATTAAAGAGTTCAAACAATACGGACTTTTTCTTTTTCAGGCATCTCGAGGAATTGGATCAACTGTATTAGACACGGACGATCACTTACCTAAATCCATTAGTCACTCCTATACCCTCCCCCAAGATCTCTCTCATCCATTCTTGGTGCGAGGAACGTTTTTACAACTCTGTGAGTGCGTAGCGTACAAACTTCGTTTCCAGCACCTTGTAGCACGATCTTTTTCCGTTATCTATAGGTCAGATGCACGTGTCTTCTCCTCTAAGCAGGCTTGTTTTGACAAACCTACACAGGACGGCATAGCTCTTTTTAGTTCTGGGTGGCCATATCTTGTACAATATCTTCAGCAAAATCGTTTACGACTTGTTGGAATCCGTGTCACGAACCTTGTCCCTGAGCATCAACAACTCTCCACAAACAAAAAAGAGCAGAAGTATGCGCTTCTCCTCCCTGCTCTAGACAAACTTACGGAAAAATTCGGACAACATGCCTGGACACGCGCCGCCGCTCTTAGCCCACATCTTCACGAGCGCACCTCCGGCTGGCATTTTGATCACAAAGCATAACCGAAACATACGGCATCCGTACTCACTCCTTACTTTGCGCCATCTATGGGACAGGGATCAAATTTTCCTTGCAATACAGCGCGTCAAACCAATTGCTGAATCCTTAAACGGTGACACTCCCTCAACATCGAGTAATTCTATAACAAACAAGCCCCTTAAAAGCCGCCGAATTTGGTCGAGAGAAAAATAACTTTTTTCTATATCTCGCTCTTGATCCAAATAAAGACCCTCCTCGATCTGTTTCATTGTATTCGTGGCCGGATCGTGTCTATTATTCATAGTAAAACAGAACTTTCCTTTTGATGCTAGTACACGGTGTATCTCATTAAAGATTCCCCGCGTCTCTTTCTCAGAGAAATAATGCAGCCCGAGGTTTGAAAATACTATCTCAAACACTTCATCTTCAAACGGCAGTACATTTCGCACGTCTACAACGAGATGTGCAATTGTTTCCTCTGCGGCCAGCATAGCTCGTTCGCGTGACAAATCGATTGCCACTTGAGATATATCTGTCGTAACGACAGTAAATCCATGTTGAGCAAAAAAAATGCTATCTTCCCCCTGACCTGCGCCAAGATTTAATAGCCGTCCCTGTGAATCGATAAAACCTAAGCATTGCTCCACAAAGAGATTAAGGGGCAAGGGTTCACTAACCTGACCGAAGGCCGTGTGTTTCTTTGACCAATAGTCCGCCGTATCCATAATTACTCAAACACTCCCTCCATTACATGATCAGCTGGCGCAATATTACCGTCATCCGGCTCTAAGGTAATCACAACTTTTTTATAATCCAAGCGGTCCTCAGGACTCTCAAATAATAAATACCATTTTAAATCATCCGCATGCTGAATAAACTTCCCCGTAGACACAAAATTAAATGGCTTAGAACGAATAAGCCATCCTTCGTAATAATAACCAACCGGTAGGTCTGGTAATGTCGCAACAATCACATGCTGAAATGCACCATCGGCAAATTGAGAAGAAGCTGCAGCTGTACCGTGGAAGCTTCCAATGGCTGCAAGATTAATCTCCACAGCGTTTGCCGCAACCGAGATATCCGTTGTGTCCTGTGCAATATTTGCTTCATTAATAACAGTTTCGTCTAAAACAATCGCATCGTCGACCGGAATGGACAGAACGTGCCCAGAAAGGATATCCGACACCGTTGTGTCGCTGCCCGTAGATCCTCCAACATCAAGCTTTGGGTTGTTGACCTCATCCGCATTTGTCAACACCTCCTCTTTATTAAAGCCGCGGCCAACAAAAAATGCAACCAGAAGGAGCGCACTAAATCCAAAAATACGTGGCCAAACAGATCCACGCCGAACTCCACGAACACGAGATGTCCGCTTCGCCGTTGATCGATTCCATTCTCTCGTGACTCGTCCTCGTCTCATACAGCTATTTTACCGCACTTGCCACCGCTTCCGCCACCTTTTCCGCGACGCCCGGATCTAATGGGCTTGGAACAATGTGTTCCGCTGTGGGATTTTGGATCATATCTGCCAATGCATGCGCGGCAGCAACCTTCATCTCCGTCGTAAATAGACGGGCTCTTACCGAGAGAGCACCTTTAAACATTCCCGGAAACACAAGCGCATTATTAATCTGATTCGCAAAATCACTGCGTCCCGTTGCAACGACCGCAGCTCCGCCAGCCCTTGCTTCCTCTGGCAGAATCTCTGGATCCGGATTAGCCATCGCAAATACAATTGCATCCTTTGCCATGGTTGCCACCATCTCTCGCGTAAGGACGTTAGGCGCCGATACACCAATAAAGACATCTTGCCCTCTAATCGCCTCGGCCAACGTGCCGGCGACATGGTCCGTATTATAGTCAACGACTTCCTGTTTGTACGTGTTGAGATTATCGCGTCCCTCCACGACTACTCCGCGGCTATCAACGACCGCAATACTTGCAACACCAACGCCGTGTAATAAATGTGCTGCCGCCAATCCCGCAGCCCCAGCTCCGTTAATCAACACGTGTAAATCCTTTATTTCTTTTCCAACAACACGCGCGGCGTTTATGAGCCCGGCCAAAATTACGGTCGCCGTTCCGTGTTGATCATCATGCATCACCGGTAAATCCAGCGCCTCAATCAAGCGTCGCTCTACCTCAAAACACGCGGGCGCCGCAATATCTTCCAAATTTATTCCCCCAAAAACAGGCGCAATGCGTATGACCGTCTCCACGATTTCATCGACGTTTTGCGTTGCCAAACAAATCGGAAACGCATCCACGTTGGCCAACTGCTTAAATAATGCCGCCTTGCCTTCCATAACCGGCAAAGCTGCTTCAGGCCCGATGTTTCCCAAACCAAGAACAGCAGATCCGTCCGTAATCACCGCGACCGTTCGACCCTTAATTGTTAAATCCCAAACAGATTCTGGATTTCTCGCAATCTCACGACATGGTTTTGCCACACCAGGTGTGTATGCGGCGGCGAGCATCTCTGGTGAATCAATCAAAAACGGAACACCTGTGGAAATTTTCCCATGGTATTTTGCATGCAATTCCATCGATGCCTTGTTGTAGTCCATATTAATACATTCCTAAATAACCTGAAGACGTTTTGGGACGAGATTCAACCTCGTCAAGCACAATCATGGGCTCCTGAGGGTTAAAATCACCTTGGTCGTACTGATCGTATCGCGATGGAGCCCTTCCTGCAACCGACCGGCTCATTGGGCCTGGCGATAACTCAGTTACTAATCCTGGCGATAATTCTTGTAAAAACATAGAAGGAAGGAAACTTTGATACGCGTCACCAATTCCCGTGGTCGCATAGGTGAGAAAGAGATGTTTACGCGCACGCGTGACGGCCACATAAAAGAGTCGACGTTCCTCCTGAATATCCGCCTCATTGTCCAGCGATTTTCTACTCGGAAATGATCCATCGGATAACGAGATAACAAAAACTGTATCCCATTCAAGCCCCTTTGCTTGATGAATGGTTGTGAGGATAATGCGAGGTTCATTAAACGACCGGTTACGATCCATAGAAGATCCAAACTCATCGCTCAATGTCACATCTTCTAAGAACACCGAGCGATCTGTGTATTGTTCCGCAAACATAGCAAGCTGTTCCAAGTCCGTAATGCGATCAGCCGAGTTTGTATACTGATGCTCCAAATACTCCACGTAGGGCGTCGACAACACCGCGCGTATTTGACTCGAGATAGATGTTGCCTCCAGAACTGTTTTGAGCATTTCGCGCGCCTGCTTCCATCCCTCGCCAGCTTTTTTTGGCAAAAAACCAAAAATCTCATCCCCCATCCATTCCTCGGGCTTACGTTCTTGTACAACGGAAATAATTTTTTGCGCCGTTACAGGTCCCACTCCTACCTGCATCGCTAAAATACGGAACCAAGAAGCCGCATCTCTTGGGTTTTCGATAATCCGTTGGAACGCGATTGCATCCTTAATGTGTGCACGCTCAAAAAATCGCATCCCTCCTCTGTAGTCGTAGGGAATGCGACGTTTCATGAGTTCAAATTCCAATGACTGCGACTGATACGCGGCACGAAACAACACAGCAATCTCTGCCGCCTCTCCATCATGATGTAACTTCGCTGTAATATGGTCCGCAATAAAGCTCGCTTCTTGTCTTGGGGATCTGTGCGGTGCCGTACTCGGTTTTTCACCAGATGTGTGAAATGGCTTCAGCTCTTTCTCGAATTGATCCGTATTATAGGCAATCGAATCATTGGCCAGCGCCAAAATCTCTGGTGTGGATCGATAGTTCGTTTCCAATCGAAATGTCTGTGAACTCTCAAACATAGACGGAAACTTGAGAATGTTTTGAATATCTGCCGCACGGAATGAATAAATACTTTGTGCGTCATCCCCCACCACCAAAATATTCCTATGGACCTTGGATAAGCGTGCCACAATATTTGCCTGCAAGACGTTTGTGTCTTGATACTCATCCACCAAAATATAACGAAATTGTGAGGCGAGTTGATCCTCAATTTCTGGCCACTCTACGAGCAAGCGATGCATATTCAGCAAAAGGTCATCAAAATCCATGGCGTTTGATGAAAACTTTTTTTGCTCATACAACTCTCCAATGCGCTCAATATCAAACATATGCTCGGAAAACTGCGGATAACGCTTCTCGATCACGCTTGGGATTGAAAGTGAGGCATTACGTGTATAACTCAAAACACTTTGCAGGTTTGGCGGCGAAGGAAAACGTCGACCTTTTGTGCTGACTTTCGCCTCTTTTACACACATTTTTATTAAACTCTTGCTGTCATCCTGATCCAAAATTGTATAGTTAGAAGCGTACCCAAGTTGCCCACTATGGCGACGTAACAGGCGGTTGGCAATCGAATGGAACGTTCCCGACCAAAGACTCCCAGGGTGCCGCGCAAGCAGACTTTCGAGCCGCGTCGTCATCTCCTTTGCCGCCTTATTGGTGAATGTTACGAGTAAAATCTCACTCGGCTTTACCCCATGCTCCAATAACCACGCTACGCGATAAATAATCGTGCGTGTTTTACCAGACCCGGCACCAGCAAGCACAAGTGTAGGTCCGTCCCCTTCTTGGACGACTCGTAGCTGTTCCTCGTTTAATTCCGATGCGTAATCAATAGACATGGGGAGATTATAGCAGATTGATGTTGAATACAGACCCCATCTTCCCGAATCATTGACATAGCCCTCTTTTTCCACTAATCTCACGGCGGAAGGAGGTGGCAATGAACAAACCACCCGGTAGAGGTTCCAAGGCAAGCGGTTCGCAAATCGAGCGGCGCAAGGTCCCCGTACGCAAAGGTGGCTGGGTGACCGGTCCCATGGTGCGCATCGGGTCCTGCCAGGCGTTCGTGCTTGCGGATCCCTGCGTGGAAGAAGGCAACAGCACATCGTTCCAAGAAGGGATGCACAAGGGCGGCACCGTGTTGGTGTCCAACAGGCGATTGGGCGGCTACATGATCTTTCCCGATCTCGACCGGGCGATCAGTGGTCTCTCGAGTGCCCGTGCGTTCTACGAGGGAGTTCCGTTCTGTGACGGCGAGTGTGCACGTCTCCGTACGTTCGAACAGTACGGGAAAGCCCTGAAGAACGGACTCCGCACGGGAGCACAGGCGGCGCACATCGTGGCGTTGTTGGACGACATGCTAGATCAAGTAGAAGGATCGGTGGACGACCGCAAGGCCCTCGCCGAAAACCTCCTCAACGTGCTGAGCCGCATGATCGAACGGGGTGCCGGAGATTCCGCGCAGGCACAACACTACCTGGAGGCAGCACGTCTGCAGGTGCACAACCGCGCACTCATCGTGGACAAGGGGATCCTCCCGGGGCTCTACGAGCGCACACTCCAGATGAGTCGCTACCGAACCTGGTGCGATCTAGTGGTCTTCTCGCTCCTCGAGCAAATCCGCGTACTCATGGCACACCCTCTTCTGACCACCTCCCCCAACGGGGAACGTCCGTCGAACTGGAGCGTGTACATGGAGCTACGACGATCAGTGCAGCACCTGCGCGAATGGCTGGAGGGTCTCGTTCTCCCGCGTCCCTACTTCAAGCACATCCGTCGTGTTGCAGCGGAGCTCAAGATGGTGGGTGCGCATCTGCAGAATCTGGCGTTTGAGTCCGCGCGTGATGCGCTCTCGGCCTCGTCCTCTGGACTGCAACTCCTCCGGCTTCGTCGGAACATGGAGTCCATGCGCGACATCCTGCGCGCAGAGGTGAATCAACCCACCATGCGTCAGATCCTGACTCGTCTGATCACAGAAGTCGTCGCCATCCCAGGACCCACGAGAGAACTCCTGAACGTCAACTCGTGCGTCCTCGCCCTACTAGAAGGACAAGAGCATGGGCTCGGGACTACTTCTCGATCCGCAACGCTGAGGGACGCCCTGCGCGACTTGCAGTCCTACCTCTGAACAACAAGACCCCCGCGCCATCACTGGTGCGGGGGAACATTTTTATAAATACCGGACACGATTTCTTAAATGCTCGTCATGTGTGCGTGCATAGACCACCTCCCCCTCAGGCGTCGTCAAGAAATACAAATAGTCGTTTGGCGTGGGGCTAAGCACCGCATCAATCGCCTCCTCACTCGGGTTGCTAATGGGTCCCACCGGCAAACCAGGATTTAAATACGTGTTGTAAGGTGATGGCGTGTCGCGATCTACGAACGTAACACCAGGATCACTCTTACCCGTTGCATAATTAACCGTGGAATCCATTTGTAATGGCATTCCCAGCGCCAATCGACGTTCGATCAAATCCGCTACCAGTCGCATATCCTCTGGCCGTCGCACTTCTCGTTCTAAAATTGAAGCAATCGTCACGATCTCAAAAAGGGATCGTGTATTTTTTTGTATGGAGCCTGCCTTTGCGTCCACAATGCGCTCCTGGAACGTGTCGAGTGCCTTTCGCAAGACGTCCTCTGCGTTGGCATTGGCAAACACGCGATAGGTTTCCGGGAATACATATCCTTCCAAATCCAATCCACGCGGGATTTGATTCAAAAATGGATAATCCGCTCGTATTGTAGCGTCTTTCGCTAACTGCATTACTTCATCTTCTTGCGCAATCCCTCGCTCCACTAACATGGCATCCAAATCCCTTAACGTCCACCCTTCCAAAATGGTCACCTTACGCTCGGCCACATGTGCGTCTACGAGAATCTCATATAGTTCTCGAATATTTGTTCCGGGATAAATTTCAAAATTCCCCGCTTGTAACGACTGTGCTTTCCCTGCAAGTCGACCATAAACTTTGAACCAAAACGGTGTATTGAGCAGTCCCTCGCTTACAAGTTGATCGATAATCGTGTTCACAGATGAGCCAGGAGTCACATCAATGATCACTGCCGTTGCGTTCTCATCCGGCGTACCAAAATAGATCGACCCCACACCTTGAATCGTTATTACCCCCAACCATAACATCCCAAGCACAACAATGAGTGCAACGACCCGTCCAAAGTTAGATTTTTTCCTATAGTCGTCCCTCATACCCTTCCGTTTTCATACGATTCAATAGATCTTTAATTTGCGGCACGGCGTCCCGGTGACATACAAGGATACTATCCTCCGTATTCACGATCATAATTCCATCCAATCCAACAGTCGTGACGAGTTGACCGTCCACCTGATTATACACAAAACAGTCGCGTGAATCCTGCGTGAGCACCGCACCCTCCGTAACGTTCATCTCCTCGCGCTCCGCCAGCGCTTCCTTCATGGCATACAACGTTCCCGGATCGCTCCACCCCATGTCGACCGACAGTACAATCGCCTGCGTCGGGTCCACATGTTCGGCAATCGCATTGTCAAAATGAATCGCCGGCAACAACGGATACATGGTTGCGATTTTCTCCTCATCCCCTACCATCTCTTGGAGTGCCTCAATCATTTCTAGTTGCTGCTCCTTGTAGATATTGAGAATGGCATCCATGTCATACACAAAATATCCAGGATTCCACAGCCACTCCCCCGAGGTGAGCATGGTCTGACATACCTCTAGCTCGGGACGATACTTCCATCCCAAAAAGGCGCGTGCACCCGGCGTTTGCTCTGGCCCCACATGAATCCATCCCAGGTTGTGATTGGCAAACCTCGGTCGCTCCCCGATAAAAACCAGCCGTTCTGGTGATTCTTGCACGAGTGCATCTGCCGTTTTGAGTGCTTCTCTAAACACCTCCGGGCGATCAATGAGGT
Organism: Candidatus Uhrbacteria bacterium CG10_big_fil_rev_8_21_14_0_10_50_16; assembly: GCA_002774875.1. Taxonomy (NCBI): domain Bacteria; phylum Candidatus Uhriibacteriota; species Candidatus Uhrbacteria bacterium CG10_big_fil_rev_8_21_14_0_10_50_16. Next base: position 30,303 of record PCYM01000004.1, on the reverse strand, counting down.
GATCCGCCCAGAGCATTCCAATAATACCGCTCACGCCCTGCTTTTTTAATCGAACTAGGGCTAATCCAATCGCCGCCGTTAAATCTCGCTTTGCCGGCTCAGAGAAAATGTGTGACAAGTCTAATTCTGGGACCTGTTGTTGCACAAGCTCCACATATGCCGCATTTGTAGAAATATAAATGTGATCAAACCCAAACGTTCGCACGCGATCAATCGCCAGCTGTAATGTTGATTTTCCTTCAAAAAATGGCGCAAATTGCTTAGGCGTGGCGGTACGACTCAATGGCCACAGACGCGTTCCGGCCCCTCCCGCAAAAATAATGATATTCATGTAACATTTTGTGTTCACATACAGAGTATACACGATTTTAATAATGAGGGGGCGCCGTTAGACGCCCTCATACGTAAGCACCAGGTACTGTGTTCGCGACCCAGAGATCGCTCCATGCGCCGTCAGTTCCTGCACTGCATCTCCTGTGACCCAGCACACATAGGTTTTGGAGCGCGTATTCATAGGCGGACTCACAAGAGTATGTTGGTGATCTGCTCGCAAATCAGTGACTTCCGCCTCTGTCTGTACAAGCGTCACCTTCCACGGTCCGGCAGCATTCCATCCGCAAAGGAGGATATCGATCGCCGATTGTAGCCACTCGGTTTGTCCGGCAAGCTCTGCACGCATCCGCTGTTCCATCGTCGTACACGACAAGAACCGTACGTCCAACTCCGTAACCAGACCCTGAGCATGCCCGGCACTCAGAAGGAGCTCTGCCACGAGGTTCCCCGCACGGCTGGGAACGTTGTTGTATAGCGTGTCAAAAAGCCTATGTCGCAGGTTGAGCACATCCTGCATTGGCTCGATCCGCTTCACCGTAAACCCACTGTCGCACACCGCCACGAGATTCATGAGCACATCCACACCAAACCGCAGATTTCGCGGTCGTACGAGCCCCATGATCCTTCCGTCCAACTGCACGTAGGCCAACGTGTCCACGAGTGACAAGATACGTCCCAGCGTCCCTTGCTCGCGAATCACTGAGGCAACATCTTCCGGACGAACATCCAGTTGACGCAACGCAGATCTAATTTCCACGTCCGTGCACACCGTCTGGCACGCACGTTCCTCGTGATCCGCAAGTCGCAGCTCACGCATCAACCACCGATCTCCCGTGTGGGAAAATACCGGGTGGTCCACGTCGTGAAGCAACGCTGCGCACACGAGCGTCTTGAGATCCCTATCACACAAGGACAACCAGAGACCAGCAGGGAGTACGTGCGCAGCCACCTGCTGCACATGCGTCAGGCGTGTATGAGGGAACGGTCGCGCCAATAGGCTCGCACCCGAATCCTCTACGCGATACCGACGCTCTCCAAACTGCCGCCGCCCACTAAGACGCTGCATCCGCGGCGTGTCAATAAGCGCTTCAAACGCCTGACCGTTGGAATCAAAAAACTGCGACACACGCGCAGTCAGATCCGCACCAGCGATCTTGAACTCACATGCTAAGCGCATCGCCCATTCCTGAAACGATACCTCTTCCCATTGCGGGTCGTAGTCCATCATTCCACCTCCAAGGCGACATGCCTGTGTAGAGCTTACGTGAGAGCTACAAGAAGATCAAGAAATACGCTCCAAACACACTCAAACATCCAATAATTGATCCAGTAATGACATCACTTGGATAATGAACCCCTGCCATCACGCGACCAATCATCACGCCACCAATCAGCAGCGGCGCCATCCATAACCACCATCCTCCCAACAAAAATAAGATCGATCCAAAAATAGCCGCCATCATGGCATGATCCGACGGAAACGATCCACCCAACAACCATGTATGAATTAGTGCCTTGTACCCGTGCGTTGTATAGGGACGCTTGCGTGTATAGAATTTCCCTAACAAACTATTGACGATCCATCCAAACGCAAGCGCCAACGCAAGAAGAGCCACGCGACGCACGTCTAAAAATGTAAGTAGGACGACGAGAGCACCCATGATTATAATTAACCAACGAGCTAAAAAGATCGTAACAGCTCTCCTGCTCGAAGATTGCTTAGCACCAAAAAACAACGCGCGACTCAACCGGTGATCCAACTCTTGAATCATACAATCAGCGATTCCCCGGTCATACTTTGCGGTTTTGGAATGCCTAAAATATGGAGCATCGTTGGTGCCACATCGGCAATCATTCCCACGGGCGACACAAGGCTCAAATCATTATTTGGTACATCCCCAACCACAGACGGCTGACCTGCATACGCGTTCCCAATAATAATCAATGGAATTGGATTTGTACTGTGTTCCTTGTCCATTTGCGCCGTTGTGAGGTTGGACATCTCCTCGGCGTTTCCATGGTCTGCCGTAATTACCACGACACCATTTTTTGCTAATACCGCTTCTACAACTCTCCCCACAGCCACATCCACCGATTCAACCGCTAGCTTTGTCGCCTCAAAATTTCCCGTATGTCCCACCATATCCACGTTCGCAAAGTTGGCAATAATCACATCAAACGTCCCCGCTTTTATCTCTTTTACGATCCGATCCGTTACCCCCACTACACTCATTGCCGGCGTCTCGTCGTAGGAGGCTACGCGCGGAGACGGAATGACAACACGCTCTTCACCTGGAAACGGATTCTCACGCGTTCCGTTAAAGAAAAACGTGACGTGAGCGTATTTTTCTGTTTCTGCAATATGAAGCTGTTTCAATCCCGTGTTGGACAAAATTTCCGAGAGTCCCTTTGCAATCACTTCTGGCGGATAAGCAACCTCCACAGGCAATCCTTTTTCATATTCCATCATTGTTGTCACAAGAACGCCATTATTATAATCCCGTGAGAATCCATCAAACGTCGGTAAGACAAATGCGCGCGTGAGTTGACGCGCCCTGTCTGGTCGATAATTGTAAAAAAAGATTACATCGCCTTCCTGCACGGTTGCAACAGGTTTCCCTTTATTAACAATGACCGTTGGAACGAACTCTTCATCATAAACCTCACGTGCGTAACTTTCTTTGATCGCCAATAGCGGGTCTGTCGCCTCAACACCCACGCCTTCCGCCATGGCACGATACCCCTTCTCCGTACGGTCCCATTTATTATCACGATCCATGGAATAGAAACGCCCGCTAACACTCGCAATCTCCCCAACGCCAATCTCTTGTATTTTTTCCTGCAACAACTCAACCGCATGATAACCGGCGTTGTAAAGAGTGTCGCGCCCATCTAATATAACGTGCACGGCAACCTTCGTGAGTCCTAATTTTTTTGCTAGTTCCAAAATCGCATAACAATGTCGACTATGCGCGTGTACACCTCCCTCCGACAACAACCCAACCACATGAAGTGTTCCTCCGGACAATTTTACCGTTTCGATCATCTTGAGCAATGTCGGATTTGTAAAAAAATCACCCGTCTCAATGGCAAGATCGATCCGCGGAAGCGACTGATAGTACACGCGTCCTGCACCCATCGTAAGGTGACCGACCTCGGAGTTTCCCATCGAACCCCATTGCAATCCAACCGCCTCACCAGAAGCCCGGATTGGCATCGCCGGATAGGTCGCCACGAGACTATCCATAACAGGTGTATGTGCTTGAGAAATCGCGTTTCCTTGATCGTCTGGCGCAATTCCAAACCCATCCAGAATCAACAGGACGACCGGTTTTGGACGCGTTGTAGCTTCTTCTGGCATGTTTTATTTCTTGTGCAAGAGTTCCTCTTCAATCTCCATGAGTCGGTTGTATTTTACCAATCGCTCGGATCGAGAAGGCGCACCCGTTTTCACAAAATCCGCGTTCACCGCAACTGCCAAATCCGCAAGTGTAGTGTCCGTTGTCTCACCAGATCGATGAGAAATAATCACTTTGTATTTATTGGCTTGCGCGAGCTGAATCGTTTGAATGGTTTCCGATAACGTGCCAATTTGATTAAACTTAATAAGAATCGCGTTGGCGACCTGGCGATCAATTCCCGTCTGCAGCCTATCGGCATTTGTTACAAACAAGTCATCGCCAATCAGATAGACTTTTTTGCCAAGACGACGCGTCAATTCTTCCCATGCTTCCCATTTATCCTCTTGTAATCCATCCTCGATAGAGACAAACGGATATTTATCTACCCATTCCTCAATGAGATCAATCATCTGCTCATCCGTCATTTTCCGTTTATCGGTACGCATCACGTATCGATCTTTTTTCTCATTGTAAAACTCGTTTGCCGCCACATCCAATCCAAGGCGAATCTGTTTACCTGGAACATAGCCCGCCTTTTTAATGGCCTTCATGATGTAAATAAGCGCATCCTCAGTCTTGCCAAGGTTTGGCGCATAGCCACCTTCATTTCCCACATCCGTGTCCAATCCGGCTGCATGCAAAATATCTCCTAGTGCATGAAAAATTTCCGATCCTGCACGCACACGTTCTCGAAACGACCGAATCCCCGTTGGCGCTACGATAAATTCCTGAATATCCAAATTCGTATCTGCGTGCGACCCGCCGTTCAAGATATTCATAAGCGGCACGGGCATCTTCCATTTTTCCTCTAATATATCGAACGTCCAACGCAAGTACGCATACAAAGGCATATGCTTCGTTTTTGCCGCCGCATGTGCCACGGCCAACGACACGCCCAAAATGGCATTGGCCCCCAACCGTTTTTTGTTTACGGTTCCATCCAATTGAATCATGAGATCATCAATTCCTCGTTGATCCGTAACGCGCATCCCGCGTAGCTTAGGAGCAATACGCATGTTTACATTACGACACGCTTTCTTAACCCCTTTTCCTCCGTAACGTTTTGGATCTCCATCACGTAATTCCCAAGCTTCATGAGAACCGGTCGACGCACCCGATGGCACACTCGCGGTTCCAAGCACCCCGTTACGCGTCAAAACGGAAACCGCCACCGTGGGGTTCCCTCGTGAATCAAGAATTTCGTGAGCGTGAATTTGATCAATTTTGTCTGACATAGGTTTCCTCCTTAAGTACTTCAAGCGCAGGCAATGTTTGCCCTCCCACATATTCTAACATAGCTCCGCCGCCTGTTGAGACATGATCGATAAAATCCGTAAGCCGTAACTCCTCCAGTAACCCAACGGTGTTCCCTCCACCAACCACGCCATATACAGCGCCGCGTGCAAATTCTGCGACAAGGTGCGCAATCGCATCGGATCCAACGCGTGACGCTGGCTCCTCAATAATACCCACAGGACCGTTCCATAAAATCATCTTGGCTTTTTCTAATTCCGTACGCATGCGCAAAACAGATTCGGATCCTAGATCCACAATCACATCTGTAGGTTCGATCGCCTCCAATAAAATCCCCGCATACGTTCCGTCCGGCTTTTTTACGACAACGTCCACCGGCAACCGTAAAGACGTGTGCTGCAACAGTAACTCCGCCAATGCAACGTCTTCCGGTACATATAACGACGCACCGACATTCAATCCTTGTGCCACAAAAAACGTCGTCGCAATTGATCCACCTACAAATACAACGTCCGCCTCTTTCAGCAATGCGGTGAGCGCATGCAGCTTTGATGCTATTTTCTTTCCACCAACAATCGCCACGTACGGATGCGTTTTTACAGATCGAACAGGCTCTAATGCCTCCAATTCACGTACGATCGTTGGCCCCGCAAAGCTCTCCAAAAACTGCGTAATACCTGTCATACTCGCATGATCTCTGTGACAATTCCCAAATGCATCATCCATATACACGTCCCCAAGTGCGGCGAGTTGCTTTGCAAAGGTAGGATCATTTTTCTGCTCACCTGGATGAAACCGGAGATTCTCTAAAATTAAGACATCCCCTTTGGCCATCACCTGTGTTGCAGCCACAAGATCTTTTTGATCTCCCATAGCCACAAATCGCGCAGATTCTTTTGGTAGCTTCACCATGAGCGCCTGCGCAATCGGCAAAATGCTCATCTCCAGATCCACACCCTCTGGTCGCCCACGATGTCCCATGACAATCACGCGAGCACCTGCCGCTTGAAGTTGCTGAATCGTCGCAAGAGCCGAATCAAATCGAACAAGCCCTGGTGGCACAACTCCTTGCTCTACAGGCAAATCCAAATCAACACGCAACAAAACACGTTTTCCAGACAGAGACGCAAAATTAACTGTACGTACAGACATTATCCAATAAGGTAGGCGAGCCAAGGCGTTTTCTTAAACCATTTTTGCCTCATGACCCATGCATCGACTCCCCAAACAGCTCCAACAGAATGTGCCGCCATCACAAAAAACGCAACGAAATACATCACGTGTTCGTCGATCAGACCATGCGCGGTATTTGCCTCAAACTGGGCAAAGTAATAGAGCACCATCAACAGAGCTGCAAAAAACAGCGCGATTCGTGTTCCAAACCCAATGATCAATGCAACCCCAATGAGCAACATCCCCCAGGAATTTAATGCGTCCACCACGGGGCTACCCGCCATGGATTGAAAGAATCCTGCAAATGGACCGCTAGCCGCATTCAAATAACCAGTCGCCGACCAATCCGTGAGAATTTTTCCAAGGCCTGAAGCAAAAAACAATAAACCAGAAACAACACGAAGCACGAAGAAACTGATACGTTGTACGTTTGGTAAACGCATATCGCTATAAATGAAGAGTAAGTATATCAATCGTTGGAGGATTAAACAGCCGCGCCCGCGGTCCTGTCTCTCCAACACCCGGCGTAATCCAGAGCTGGCCTCCGTCATACGAGTACAGACCACAATCCCAGCCACGGCCCAGCACCGTCGGTAACGGCGGCACAGGTCCCAACCATGGTAAACGAATCTGTCCACAATGTGTATGACCCGAGATCACCAAATCTGCCTGATCCGACGTTGGGTCCAAAATGTAATCGGGGTTGTGTGCCAACATGATCGTCGGTTGATCCGGTTGAGCTTCTCCAAGTGCTTTGATCGGATCCGGCGTAAACCACACATCATCAATCCCCACAAAATTCACCACAGCACCACTCTCAAACACAAACGGTTCCGAAGCGTTACGCAACATGTGAATCCCGTATGATCCCATCGCCGCTGCAACCTGATTTGCGTCGGCAAACTCCTGGTCGTGGTTCCCCAACACCGCATACACGGGCTTGTTGATTTGACTGTAGGGCGCCAGCATCTCCACCTGCTCCGTCGCATTAAACACATAGTCACCAATAATCAAAACGACTTCTGCGTCAATCGCATTGATCTGATCCACTACTTTCTGTGCCCATGCCTCGTGTTTGTATGGGCCGGCATGCGGATCGGCAAATACGATCACGCGAACATCTCGATCCGCGTTTCCTTTTGCAATATCAATATACTGTTCGTGCGTACGCAAAATGTGTGGCTCAATGAACGATCCGTAAAAGACCGTCAGCCAAGACATGAGCAACAACACAACAACCGAAATACGCCACCAATGCCAACCCCGAAACCGAGCACGCGCCGTAAGTTCTGCAACAAGCACACCCGTCCCAACAAGAAACCCAAAGATGATCAGGTCAAAGACCTCCCAACCAATACCACCCATGAGCGGGACCGATTCCATGTTAACGTGTCTTACCGTATAAGACCGCCATCTCCGCAAGACGTGTTGAGTATCCCCATTCGTTGTCGTACCACGCCACAACCTTCACCATGTCTCCATCTACCACCATCGTCAAATCTGAGTTCACAATTGACGACGCGGGGTTTCCAATAATATCAGAGCTTACCAGCGGCTCGTCGGTGACTTCCAAAACACCCTTCCAACGTGGAAGTTTTGACGCACGTTTTAATGCCGCATTCACTTGTGCCGCCGTGACGTTTTTCTTCAAAATAACCGTAAAATCCGTTACTGATCCATCAATCACTGGTACACGGAACGCCATGCCATCAAATCGATCTTTAAGCTCTGGGATTGCCTCTGTGACCGCAATCGCCGCGCCTGTGGATGTTGGCACAATGTTAGCCGCCGCCGCGCGCGCACGTCGAGGATCCTTGGAGGGTCCGTCCTGCAAAACTTGCGTTGATGTGTACGCGTGAATTGTAGACATCATCGCTTTCTCCACACCAAATGCTTCTTCTAAAATCGCCATCACCGGTGCGGTGCAATTAGTGGTACAAGATGCATTGTCAATCACGGTTGCCGTCTCTCCTTTTAACCCCTCGTGATTAACACCTTTTACATACGTTGGGACATCTCCGCCCTTTGATGGTGCGCTAATAATCACGCCTTTGGCGCCTGCTTTTACATGTGCGCCTGCCGATTCTTGTGTGGTAAAAAATCCCGTACATTCCAATACAACATCCACCTTCATCTTCTTCCAAGGGAGTTTTGAGGGATCACGTTCACTCAACACGGGTATTTTTTTTCCGTTAATAGCGATCCAATTCTCACCATGCGTTACACGTTTTTGGTAGCGTCCGTGCACGGTATCGTTTTGTAAAAGCGCCGCAAGAATCGCGGGGCTCGTGAGATCGTTAATCGCCACAACCGTAAACCCAGGTTTTCCCAGGCCCACCTTAAGTGTGTTGCGACCGATGCGACCGAATCCATTAATAGCAATGTTTGGCATAAAAAATGTTTGCGAATGTGTGTAGTATAACAAAATGGGACGATTGGCGACATAGATAGCAGTTGATAGTTACTACTAATACTTATCCACAGTCCGCATATCACTTTTGTCGTACCTACGACATTTTTGATACAAAATTTCTTACTCTCATCTTTTATGTTCGGGTACATAATGCTTCTAACCGCCCCAAGAACTGCACGTTACGCATATCAGATTTGTCGCAGGTATGGCACTCTTGATACACAGTCTTAAATCATCGACGTAATACGTAGAAACAATGACCCATCCATTGAAAAACAAAACTCCCAGCCGTTTGACTGGGAGCTATATCAACTTGGTCAAATATTCAATTATTCCTCTTCTGGTTCTGGCGTAAACGGTGCGGCCTCGCACGCATTCATTCCTCCCTCGATGTTAAACCGAGCAAATCGGCTCACGCGAATGTTCTCACCAATCTTGGCGATTGCATCCGTAATCACCTGCTGAATCGTCTTCTCCTCGTCCATTACAAACTCTTGATTCAACAGCACCTGCTCTCCCAACCATTTTGCAATCTTTCCTTCCACAATCTTCGCCACCACTTCTGCCGGCTTTCCATCGGCTTCCTTGGCAAAATCCGCTTTCGCTTTTTCCATCACCTCAACGGGCACAGACTCGACATCCAAATACTGAGGATCAGACGCCGCAATATGCATCGCCAATTGACGTGCCAATTCGGCGAATTGTTCGTTTAATGCCACAAAGTCCGTCTCACACTGTAGTTCCAACATCACACCCAACTTTCCGTTTCCGTGGATGTAGCTGTAAATGAGTCCCTCGCTCGTAGAACGACCTGCACGTTTTGCTGCCTTGGCCGCACCTTTTTCTTTAAGGATCTCGATCGCTTTATCGGTATCTCCGTTTGCTTCCTCAAGTGCTTTCTTTACAACCATCATCCCTGCACCCGTACGCTCGCGTAACTCTGCAACGGTTTTTGCATCAATTGCCATACATGCGTTTTCTTTAATGAATTTTATTTTGCAACACGACTGCCTTATTTGATCGCCGCCTTTGCAATAACAGGAGCGGCCTTTTGAGGAACTATACGGTTCTTCTTTCCCTCCAACACGGCAGCAGCAATAAGGTCTGTCATCATCTCGATCGACTTAATTGCATCGTCATTTGCAGGGATCACGTGCTGCACAACCAATGGATTCACGTTCGTGTCACAAATAGCAACCACAGGGATACCCTTTCGGTTTGCTTCTTTAATCGCCGTCATCTCTGATCGCACGTCAAACACGGCAATGGCGTCTGGTTCCTTGTCGAGCGTCTTAAGCCCTCCAATGCGGATCTCCAAATCTGCAATCTCTCGCTCAAACGTCAATTGCTCACGCTTGCTGTACTTCTTCTGCATCTCACCCGTCTCAAACATCCGCTTGAGCATATGGTAACGCTTGATCAACTTTGAAATTTCAACAAAGTTTGTGAGTGTTCCTCCCAACCATCGCTCCGTAACGTAGGGCATCCCGCAACGGTCTGCCGCTTCTCGCACATACCCTTTTGTCTGCGCCTTGGTACCAAGAAACAAAATATTTCCGTTATTGGCAACCAATTGCTCTACGTATCCTGTAACCTTCTCAAGCTGCTCAAGCGTTTTCTCCAAATCAATGATATGGACGCCCTGACGCTTACCAAAAATAAACTCACCCATTTTAGGGTGCCATCGGGAGGCGAGGTGGCCAAAGTGCGCACCTGCCTGTAATAACTCCTCCATTGTAGGAAGTTTTGTGGACATAGGTTGATCCTTGTTCGTTGGGTTGTGCCAGATCTGGGACCCAGGTTTCTGGGCAGGACCACATCTGTTACGCACAAGCCTGTGTGATTAAGCTAGCGCAAGTATAGGAAATGGGGAGGTTTTTGTCAATAGAGATGCATCTTTTGGCGATAATTACGACACGACCGTCGTATTTCTGAGTTGCGACTTGACGCAAATGCGCTCTCCTGCTACTATCCCGTCACACTTAATGAACCGTATACAAGCGGTTTTACCTTATGAAATCCGACATCCACCCAAACTACACAGTCGCCGCGACGGTCAAATGTACCTCGTGCGAGAATACGTTCGAGACAGGATCCACCAAGAGTGAGATTACAACGGAATTGTGCAACAAGTGCCATCCGTTCTATACAGGAACCATGCGTATCCTCGACTCTGCTCACCGTGTGGAACGATTCGAAACACGAACCGCGCAGCAATCAGGCGACCCTCTTCGAAAGAAGAGTGAGAAAACTGCCGCACGACGTGCAAAACGTGCAGATAAGCAAAAGGAAGAAACCAAAATTTCCTAAAGACCAAATCCGGCCTGAACCCCAACCTCTGGTTATGGGTACGGGTCGGATCTTTGGTTCTTTGATAGAATCACGTTATGGCTATTCATGATTACAAAAAAGAAAAGCAGGAATTAGAAGATCAGCTCTCTGATCCCAAGCTTTTGTCTGACAAAAAAAATTACGCAGATGTCTCACGCGCTTACAAGCGTGTTTGCACTATTGTTGAACTCGCAGAAACAATCAACTTCACGCGAGCGAACATAGAAGAAGCTCGCGAACTTCAAGAGGACACAGATCCAGAGATGCAGACCATGGCCCAGGGAATCCTGGAGAGTCTTGAGCCGTCCCTTATTGCGCTCGAGGAACGACTCGAATTATTACTTATTCCACCAGACCCGATCGATAAAAACGATGCGATTTTGGAATTCCGTGCCGGAACCGGAGGAGACGAAGCAGCATTGTTTGCCGGTGAGTTGATGCGTATGTACATGCGCTACGCAGAAATGCAGGGATGGAAAACGTCTGTGATTACCGTGAGCGAGACAGAACTCGGAGGACTCAAAGAAGCCATCATCGAAATGACCGGCGAAGACGTCTACGGAAACCTTAAATGGGAATCTGGCGTACATCGTGTACAACGTGTTCCAGAAACAGAAAAGGCCGGGCGTATTCATACATCCACGGCGAGTGTTGTGGTTATGCCAAAAATTGAGGAAGAAGAGTTTGACATGGACATGACGGAACTCGACATCCAAGCAACCACCTCACAGGGAGCAGGAGGCCAGAGCGTCAATACCACCTACTCGGCCATTAGAATCATCCATCGACCAACAGGTATTATTGTGACCTGTCAGGACGAACGTTCTCAAACGCAAAACAAAATCAAAGCCCTCGCCGTCATGCGCGCGCGCTTGTTCCAGTTGCGTGAAGAAGAAAAGCGTAAGGAGCTAGACGAGACACGAAGGTCACAAATCGGTACCGGTGATCGATCCGAAAAAATCCGCACCTACAACTTTCCACAAGATCGCGTCACGGATCATCGCATCAAGGAAAGTTGGAATAATCTTCCCGTGATTATGGAAGGCTATATTGAACCAATTATTGTCGCTCTTAAAAAAGCGGCACGAGATGAACAGGCTGCCTAAACCCCCGGCCTGTCTTTTTTATGAATCGTTTACAGCTCATTCAGGCCATTGCCGATTGTCTGCAGGATCGTCCCTACGCACTCCAAGATGCACGACAACTTGTGTCACATGCCTGCTCCTGCTCAATCGAGGAACTCCTAGCGCACCCAGAAACCTCTGTGTCGGGCCGTGTCGTACGGCAAGCTATGCGTCTGGGTCGCAAACGTGCAAAAGATGTTCCGATGGCCTACTTACTTGGATACCGATATTTTTTTGGCCGTCGATTGATCGTCGACAAACACGTCCTCATTCCGCGACCTGAGACCGAGCACCTTGTAGAAGAAGCGGTGCGTCTTGTGAGCAAAAACTTGTCCCATCACACCCTCTTTTTAGATATTGGGACAGGGTCCGGCGCCGTTGCCATTACCCTCGCCGCAGAAACACAACAACACGTGATTGCCACAGATATCTCTCATTCTTCGCTCAGTGTGGCACGCAAGAACGCTCGATCTCTGCACGTGGATCACCTCATTGAATTTAAACAGGGATCTTTGTTGCAGCCAGTGAAATCAGCGTACTTCCACGGGTTTGACCAGGTGATCCTCTTGGCAAACCTTCCTTACCTGACGTTTGAGCTCTTAGAAGATTCGCCCAAGGAGGTGGTTGAATACGAGCCGATTCTAGCACTCGTGTCGGATGAAAACGACGGTCTCGATTTGTACCGCGAGATGCTCATGGAATGGACTGCAAAACGCACGGCTTTTCCACAAAACACACAGATTCTTTTGGAGATTGATCCGCGACAAGCGTTGGTAGTAGAGACGATGGTACAAGAGATTCTTCCTCACGCCACGATCTCCATTCTCCCCGATCTCGCCAACCTCCCGCGCGTGGTTTGCCTCTCAAACTTCTAAAAAGGTTTTGACCCGCAACAGATGTGCCGCGGGTCACGTTTTTTTCTCTTCCTACCGAGTCAACAAAGCTTGTAGTGCCAGGGATGCCTCGGCGGTCATGTCGATCAGAAACCCCACTTGTTCCCGCCTGAGCCGTGCAAACCCTGCGGCGATTCGAAGGTCTTCCAGCGGCTCTGGCAAGAATGCGCGCAGGCGAGCCGCACTACACGGCCGAGCTTCAACACGTCCTGACAGCCAAACTAACTGAGCAAGAACGTTCCCTGTTCGAATTCTAGACGAACCAAAACCCCGAGCCGGACTGGCCCGGGGGCAAAATTTTTCTCTAAGAACTGTGGTTCTAAAGCTCCTCAACCGTGTGTCCAATCGGCAGTACCTCCACCCATGTGACGCCAGGATTCCACGTAATCTCCTCTCCGTCCTTACGGTAAAATCGCAGCATCGCGTCGCGTGAGGTCTTCTCCCACGTCGCCTCAATCAACACACCATCTTGCACCACCGTCGCATCACCTTCACCAATCGTGCGAATCCGTTTACGGCCTTTTTCATCGATCGTCTCCACGTCCGTAAACATCACCGCAACGTTGTTGGCGATCAATGGTGACCCATCGCGCATCTTGCTCACCAATCCCGTTTGCCTTCGCAGGTAATCATTACTCTCGGGCTGATACTCCCAATAGACATCGTACTGCGAGTGACTAAAATCCACATGCACCGTTTGCGCCGCTACACGTTCTTCAACGGCGAGATTGTCTTTAAATAATCGATCCCCATAAACTACCACATCCGTAACAATTTTATCCCAGGCGGCGGTCAATCGCACAGATTCCGTAAACACATTATGTGGTGCACCGGTTCGTTGCGATCGCCAAAATGTGGACCCCCAGAAAAACTCATCCAAATCATGTACACCTTGCGCATGAATCAAATCCAACGCCTCAGGACTTCCACCCACGTGTGCGTACAATGCATCCCATCCAAGTGCCCATTCCACGTAGTACGGTCGTGCGCTTCGCACAGGGCCAACTTCCTTGATCTCCACATCGGCGCCAAATAGGACCATCCATCGTGTAATGTTCCCTTCAACGGGTGCCTCAAACACCATAAACGCCCTATTCACTCCCGATTGTGGACGCACATCCACCGGATTTTCCACCATCACCGCAATGACGGCTGGTCGTACATCCTCGCTCGTCGGCTCACCCGTTAATGCATTGCGAGGACCTTGGTAGCCCGCCTCCATCGGCGGCACCTCTGGTTCTGGGATCATGGGCGCCTGCGGCTTTCTGAGCGCAATCCCCAATCCAACCATCGCCAAAACGGCAATACTCAGCAAAAGGAAAAACGGAGCCTGTTTCTGAGCTCCGTCCGTTCCTGTGGTCATACGAGAGAACCAGGTCTCTCGTATATCGTGTTTTTTCTGTAATCGTTTTGACATTTTTATGCCTCCTTCTTCTCTTCTGTCGCTTCTGCCTCCGCTGGAGCCTCTACAGGTGCGCTTGCAACCTCTGCGTCTGCAGCAACATCTTCCGCTTTCTCTGCAGCAATCTGTGCACTAGATTTTGGTGGTTTTACAATCACGACGGACGCGCTTGCCTCATCCATCAACTCTACACCTTCTGGGAGGACAATATCTCGCAAATGAATAGATTTTTCAAACGTGTCCAAAAAGCTCAAATCAATTTCGATTCGTGACACGAGCTTTTCTGGTAATGCCTGAACCGCAACCTTGTTTCGGCTCGTGATTAATGTTCCTCCATACATCTTTACGGCAGGTGCTTCCCCAAGGAATGCCAACTCAATGATCGTCTTTACGGGCTGTGTAAGATCTACCTGGCGCAAATCAATATGTAAAATAGCATCTGTCACGGCGTGATATTGCACCTCTCCGATCAATGCCTGCACAACCGTTCCATCGATGTCTACATCGATCAACGTACTTGGCGTGACATTGCGATACATCTTAATAAACTCGCTGTGATTCACTGTAAGAGACTGTGCTCCTGTGCGCTCACCACCATAAATTACAACAGGAATACGCGCTTCTGCACGTACATCAGCTGGGGCGGTTGTTGCCTCACGCGCGGTCGCGTGTAATGTCATTCGGTCCATAGTTGAAGGTTATCGATACCAAGAAATAGCTTTTTGACCCAGGACGGAACCCGTGCTCCAAATCCCATGTCATCTTTCTGTGGCCGCAGTGTGCCAGAATGCCACGTTTCTGTCAAGAACAACGCGGGCGCAACACCGTATCCATAAAATGAGCCGATGTGAGGCTCTTGTGGGCCAAAAGAACGTCTTCCGTGGTTAAACTGGGCCGCTGCAAAAAGCGTTTTGTATCGCTCAGGCTCAAATCCGTCACCAAGCCCACACAGCTCACCCCGCCTGTTTGCCGCTCAAGATAAGCTAATAACGTGTGTCCACAGGTCTGACAGGTCACATGGACAAGCCCTGTTTTTGCGTCCGACTTCAAAATATGCACGTCAGTTACACCGTCCTTTTTACATCCTGGGCATACTGAAACAAGTCGGAGTCCTTCCACAAGAAAATGAGGGGTCGATGTGTTCATAGAAGCAGTATAACACGGTCTTGGCAAACTACTTTAACTCGTCAGATTACGATTGATCGGTGTACGAATGACAACGCTTGCAATCAAACCAAGAATGATTAGACTCGCCATAAGTGACGTTCCTCCATAACTCACAAATGGAAGTGGAAGACCTGTAACCGGCATGAGCCCCAAGTTCATCGCCACATTCACCAGCATCTGCAAAAACAACAACGCTCCAAGCCCCACGATCAAAAAAGCAGAGAATTCATCGCGTGTGTTTCTGATCAAGATCCAAAGTCGCCAAAAAAGCACAGCAAAGGCCGACAAGATGAGAACAATCCCCACAAACCCGAGTTCTTCTGCAATTGCAGCAAAAATAAAATCTGTCTGTGCCTCGGGCAAAAACTTGAGTTGACTCTGCGACCCCAGACCAAGTCCCCGACCAAACATGCGCCCAGCCCCAATCGCAATCTTTGCTTGCGTCACATTGTACCCCTGGCCCAACGGATCTAAATCTGGATTTAAAAACGTTAAGATACGATTCTTTTGAAACTCTTGAAAGACAACAAGCCAGGCAGCGATACCCGCCAATAATCCCCCGCCCGCCAATACAGCGATAATTTTTTTATTCAGGCCCGCAAACAACACCATAATCCCCCATACACCAATCATTAACGCCGCGGATCCAAAGTCGGGCTGTAACATCACGAGCCCGACATAGATTGTAACGGGAATTCCTGTTGCAATTAACTCGCGCCAACCCATGTACCGGCGAGAGCGTCGCGCAAAAATTGCCGCAACCGCAATAACTAAAATAATCTTTGCAAATTCCACCGGCTGTACATCCACGATTCCCAAATCGAACCAACCTGTTGTTCCACGACGTGTGACACCAAACAACACCACGCTCAACAGAAGTCCTGTGCCAATCGCAAATAACGTCCCCGCATAGCTTCGCAGTTGCTTGTAGTTCCAAAGCATCAACATCACACCCACCATAAGTCCAATACCTAACGCAATCAGCTGTTTTGTCACGTTAGTAAAATCCGGAGGCGCGGACGCAAGGCCGATTCCATATAGTGCGGAAAATCCAAGCACAAGCAGCACAAAAACTGCAACGGCAAGGACCCAATCAAATTGTGCAAGAAGACGCGTGTACTTATTCATAGAACGATCCTATCACGCTCCGCAGACGTCGTCTAAAGCTGCACAGATCCAAAAAAAGAGCCTCTCGGACTCTTTTGGTTATCGCTTCAATGTATCGCGTCTATCGGTAGCTGGCGTCGTATCGCTGGACAAATAAACCGAATCATCAAACAAATTTACGATTGGATAGACTTCGATCGTTTGTGCCACCGGTGAACCTCCGAACCAATCCAGCTGAAAAGGACGTTCTTCGCGTGGAAGCAGATTGGACATAACGGTTCTATTCACACCTATTACCGAACCACCGCGCTTCAACAAAACAAAAACATCGATTGAATAATACCCAAACCCTGTCTTATTGGTAATATCGGCAAGCGTACGACTCACAACCTGATCCCCAATCTGTAACCCCGTATCTTGTTGAAGATTATCGAACGCAATATTTAAACGTGCCTGTTTCCACGCAATTGGATCCGGTACTGCATGAGCATCGATACGCCACCATTCCACTTGATCAATTAATACACGCGGATTACGCGGCCTTGGTTGATCCACATTAAACGCCACAAGTGGCATAGTTGTTTCTTGTAAGAGAATCGCCGTACGTTCTTCTGTCTCTCGATCGTCATATACGATCCGATACCGAACCTGTGCCACATGATCCGCATTTGGATTCGTGATCATGGCCAGTACGTCAAATTTTCCTTGTGTAGGCAAAATCTGTACGTTTCCCAAATCCAATGCCTGAGGTACCTGTGTCTGCACGACCGCGTGCAAATTTTCTGCACCTGCAAAAAATGATTCTACAAGCCGCCCCTCCTCTACATAGTTAATGAGAAAATAATCGGCAAACGCCCAAAGTCCAATTAATCCCAATAAACCTTCAACGGCAAACAGAAAGACAACCCCTGCTGTGCGCAGCTGTGTTTTATGCTCAATCCACCAAACGTCCCGTTTATAGCGCTTATCAAATTCTTTTCCGACGGTTGTAAGCGTAGGACCCTCGTTTGGATCGATGGCGCCTTGCGGCTGCACAGGCTCTTTTGAGCCTCCTCCTAGTGGCCAGATTCCCATAGTGACTCCAGTATAACACGGACGCATCCACTTTGCTCTGTGGGCAAAACAGTGCTAAGATAGCCGCATCAAAGACACTATTCTCTATGCCCGCCGCGAAAAAACCAGAAACAAAGAAACCCGTTGCCGCAAAAGCTGCGACAAAAAAGCCCGCAGCCAAGGGTGACTACGGTGCTGCACAAATTCAGGTTCTTGAAGGATTGGATCCTGTTCGCAAGCGTCCTGGAATGTACATTGGTTCCACAGGAGAGACAGGATTGCATCATTTGGTTTGGGAGATTGTGGACAACTCCATCGACGAGGCCATGGCCGGTCACGCCGACACCATTACCGTCAGGTTGCAGCCAGACGGATGGGTAAGTGAAGAAGACAATGGTCGCGGAATCCCTGTCGACAAGCATCCGCAATACAACGTGTCCGCGCTTGAGCTCGTGCTCACCAAGCTCCACGCGGGAGGAAAATTTGGTGGTGAAGCATCTGGCTACAAGGTATCGGGAGGATTGCACGGTGTAGGAGTTTCCGTGGTCAACGCCCTCTCTTCTGAGTTGGAGGCGATCGTTCGACGTGATGGCCAGGTTTGGGAGCAACACTATGCCGTTGGAAAACCAATCGACAAGATTAAGGCTGTCGGAAAAACAAAAGAGACCGGCACGCAGATTCGGTTCAAGGCAGACGCAAGTATTTTTGAAACAACCGTCTACAAGTTTGGAACCATCCTAGACCGCATGCGACAACATGCATATCTTACGCGCGGCGTAAAACTTATTGCCATCGACGAACGTGACCCAGAAAACGTACGTGAATATGCCTTCTATTTTGAAGGAGGTGTTGCAAGCTATGTCCGTCATCTCAACTACGGGAAAAAGGCAAAGCACGAGACCGTGATGCACGCGCGCAAACAAATCGACGACATAGAAGTAGAGGTTGCATTGCAATACACAGAAGAGTATTACGAGAACGTCCACTGTTTTACCAACAACATTCTCAACCCAGAAGGCGGAACACATCTCGCCGGGTTCCGTGCAGCGCTCACACGTGTCCTTAACAGCTATGGGCGCGACAAGGGCATCCTCAAAGAGAAGGACAACAACCTCTCGGGAGACGATGTCCGAGAAGGTCTTACCGCCATATTGTCGCTACGCATTCCAGAACCACAATTTGAAGGTCAAACAAAGGCCAAGTTAGGAAATCCGGAGGCACGTGGCGCCACAGAGTCCATGTTCGCCGAGGCGCTGGCCACGTTTTTGGAAGAGCATCCTCGCGATGCGATGTCGATTTTGGAGAAGTCCGTCCTTGCCGCCCGTGCACGCATGGCCGCACGCGCCGCTCGAGACACCGTGTTACGTAAAGGTGCGTTGGAGGGTCTCACACTCCCAGGAAAGCTCTCGGATTGCTCTAGCAAAAACTCGGCACAATCAGAACTCTACATTGTGGAGGGAGATTCGGCTGGCGGCTCTGCAAAGCAAGGACGCGACCGCGAGTTTCAGGCGATTCTTCCACTACGAGGCAAGATTCTCAACGTAGAACGCGCACGGTTAGACAAAATGCTCGTCAACAATGAACTCAAATCACTTGTTATTGCCTTGGGCACTGGCATTGGTGACGACTTTGATATTGCACGATTGCGCTACGGTCGTATCGTGATCATGACGGATGCCGACGTGGACGGTGCGCACATTCGTACGCTGCTCCTCACGCTCTTCTTCCGCTACTTCCCTGAAATCATTCACCAGGGACACCTATTTATTGCACAGCCTCCCCTATACCGCATTGCCGTTGGGAAGGCGGTTGAATACGCCTTCGACGAGGATGAGCGAGATTTGATTATCGCAAAACTGACCGCACCCGTGGCCGGAGCTGCACCCAAAAAGGTCAAGGTGGTGATTGATGAAGAAACCGGTGAGGAAGTGGTAGAAAGCGGTGGACGTAAAGTCAACATCCAACGCTACAAGGGACTTGGAGAAATGAACGCGGATCAGCTTTGGGAGACAACCATGAACCCAACAAACCGTATTATGAAACGTGTCGTCATTGAAGACGCAACACGCGCGGACGAGATCTTCGATACGCTGATGGGTAGTGACGTCGGACCACGCAAACGCTTTATCTCAAGTAATGCCAAGACCGTGGAAAACTTAGACATCTAGTCAAAAGAAAAACAGGGAGTTACCTCTCTGTTTTTTTGTTGAAAAAAAGTGTTCGGCCGCACGGGAGGTTCCCGCCGACCGAATCGTTGTACACCTAGAACCCGAGCAAAACAATTGTCTTGAACTGAACCGCGGTGGAGAGTTTGCCAAACTGTAAGGACCACTCCTCACCCTCCATACGATGCCAGATCAATTCCAGTTTATCTCCACCCTCCCCCACAGTGCACTTGAAGCCACAGTACCCGCTTCTGTATTTCAAAAGCGTCATGCGACTCAGCGTCACTTCTCGCCTGTTGCACAAGGCGCGCAACAGAGCAAACGCACCCCTGTACGGATCCTTGTCTCCTCGCAGCTCCGCTTCTTCAAACTGCCGCAGGTGCCTTGCCATCGCCTCACATAGCCCTGTGAGACTCTCGTCCTGTACCGGTCTTAACGCCGGAAAGGAATCGCACGTCTGCACGCGATGTCTACCGTTTCCACTTCCGCCTCGACGTCTTCCACAACCCATGCACCCTCCTGTGTTTGGGACCCAATTCTAGATTGCCCTATCTTGCGACCTGCGTCAACTGCGAGTTGACAAAAACGTCCCCATGACCTAGTATTGCTGCATATCCCCCTTGCGGGGGTTTTAAGATACAAAAATGGCCTATTGGCCAATGGCATCTCTATGACCCAAACCAAGAACCTCGTTGCTCGCCTCCGCGACTACGTGCGCGACTCTATTGAAGAGTCCAAAAAAATTACCTGGCCAACACGTAAGGAAACCATGCGTTACAGTGCCCTCGTGATTGGTATCACCTTATTAGTTGCTGCGTTCTTTGGCGTTCTTGATTATATCTTCACGCTTTTGTTGCAAGTTCTTATCTAAGGAGGAAACACGTACTGTATGGCAAAACAAACCGGAAATCTTGGGCGACGCTGGTATGCAATTCACACCTACTCGGGATATGAGGAAAATGTGGTGCAGAACCTCAAACAGCGCATCGACTCCATGGACATGGGAGATAAAATTTTCAATATCCTCATTCCAAAAGAAAAGAAAATTAAGATCAAGAACGGAAAGCGCAAAGTTGTTGAAGAAAAGATCTTTCCAGGCTACGTCCTAATTGAAATGTTTGTGAACGATGATTCATGGTATGTAGTTCGCAACACGCCGAGCGTTACTGGATTTATTGGATCCGGAGTCACCCCAACACCACTGTCCGAAGAAGAGATCACATCTCTACAGAAGCGTATGGGAATCAACGAACCTGAATTTACGATCGATGTGCGTGTAAACGACCTCGTAAAAATCATCGATGGACCGTTTAAAAACTTTGAAGGAAAGGTGAGTGAGATTGATGAGCAACGCGGAAAGATCAAGGTGTTGGTCAATATGTTTGGCCGCGAAACACCCGTGGAGCTGGACTTCTTACAAGTGACCCCCGTTTAAGAATCGCCCTTAGGGGCGGTTTTTTATTGGTCGTCATTGCGCGGAGTTCTACGACAAAGCAACCTTAATTGATTTTGCAGAATTTTGCTGAATAAATAAGATTGCTTCGTGAAACTCGCAATGACGGATGGTTGCTCACGATCTGATCTGACTTGATCTATCCAGCCCTTCGCCCCCGAGAACACGTGTGTTTTGAAAGCTGAAGCCTATGCGAAAGATTCTCAAAACGCATGTGTTTGAAGATGAGTGTACTCGGCGAAGGAATCCAGCCCTTCGCCCCCGAGAACACGTGTGTTTTAAAGTATGAGCCTGCGAGTACTCTTAAAACGCATGTGTTTGAAGATAAGGATCCTCGGCGAAGGAATCTAGGTCTTCGTCCCCAAGAACACGTGTGTTTTTAAAGCTGAAGCCTATGCGAAAGATTCTCAAAACGCATGTGTTTGAAGATAAGGATCCTCGGCGAAGGAATCAAGGTCTTCGCCCCCGAGAACACGTGTGTTTTGAAAGCTGAAGCCTATGCGAAAGATTCTCAAAACGCATGTGTTTGAAGATGAGTGTACTCGGCGAAGGAATCCAGCCCTTCGCCCCCGAGAACACGTGTGTTTTAAAGTATGAGCCTGCGAGTACTCTTAAAACGCATGTGTTTGAAGATAAGGATCCTCGGCGAAGGAATCTAGGTCTTCGTCCCCAAGAACACGTGTGTTTTTAAAGCTGAAGCCTATGCGAAAGATTCTCAAAACGCATGTGTTTGAAGATAAGGATCCTCGGCGAAGGAATCAAGGTCTTCGCCCCCGAGAACACATGTGTTTTGAAAGCTGAAGCCTATGCGAAAGATTCTCAAAACGCATGTGTTTGAAGATAAGGGTGCTTGGCGAAGGATTCTGGCAATGTAGGAGCGAGGTACGTTGCTTCTAAATAATCCGTGTTGGGCGTCGACCCAATCTTTAGCAGACGCAGGCAAAAAACCAGTACGGCGACGACTCCTTGCGGATTATTTAAAGCCATGTACCGAGCGACCCCTTGACGAAAAACGCCCCAATTGCTATATTCTGCCCACTAATTAACGCCGAGTTGCTCAGGTTCAATAAATCCTGGGAATCTCGATAAGCACTAACGCGTATGGCAGAAAAAAAGGCCGTAAAGCAGATCAAGTTGCAAATCCCTGCGGGACAAGCAACACCTGCGCCTCCTGTGGGACCAGCTCTTGGTCAGCACGGATTGAACATTCAGGATTTTTGTACACAGTTTAACAACGAGAGTAAGGATCGCATGGGCGACATTGTTCCGGTGATTATCAGTGTTTACGAAGATCGCACATTCAGTTTTGTAATGAAGACGCCTCCAACGTCCTCACTTGTTCTCAAAACCCTCAAGCTCAAGAAAGGTTCTAGCAACCCTCTTTTGCAAAAGGTTGGAAAGCTCTCCCGTGCACAGCTCGAGGAGATTGCCACCATCAAAATGCCTGACCTCAACACCAACAACCTCGACGAGGCGGTGAAGATCGTTGCAGGAACCGCACGTCAGATGGGAATCGAGAGTGAACTCTAATAATTCAGTGGGAGGTCTCTGACCGCCCGAACCACAGAACTATGCCAACTGTTTCAAAACGCATGAAAGAAGCAACCAGTGCTATAAATGCATCAACCACGTACCCCATGGAGGAAGCGGTAACGCTTGCCCTCGCTGCCTCAAAAGTTAAATTTGACGCGTCCGTCGAGGTACACTTCCGCCTTGGAATCGATCCAAAGAAAGGTGACCAACAGGTCCGATCCACCATCACCCTTCCCCACGGTTCCGGAAAGTCTAAGCGCGTTGCGGTATTTGTAAGCGCAGACAAAGTGGAAGAAGCACGCGCAGCCGGTGCAGACGTCGTGATGGATGATCAAGACATTGAGAAGATCTCTCAATCAAAAGTCATCGACTTTGACGTAGCCATTGCAACCCCAGACATGATGCCAAAGCTCGCCAAGATCGCACAGATTTTGGGACCAAAGGGCCTCATGCCAAACCCTAAGACCGACACCGTTGGAACCAACGTGGGAAAGATGGTCGAGGATCAAAAGGGTGGAAAAATCGCCTTCAAGAACGACAACACGTCCAACGTGCATGTGATTATTGGAAAGGTCAGTTTTGGACCCGAGAAGGTCAAAGAGAACCTTGTGGCCATTATCGACTCGGTAAAAAAGGCCAAGCCTGCCTCGTCTAAGGGTATCTACATCAAGAGTGCCACGATTACAACGAGCATGGGACCGGGAGTACGATTCTCCGTGGAAGCGTAATTGCGTATTCATTCCGCCACCCCGTTTGGGGTGGTTTTGGTTTGTACACGT
The DNA here is from genome assembly GCA_002774875.1 of Candidatus Uhrbacteria bacterium CG10_big_fil_rev_8_21_14_0_10_50_16. NCBI lineage: Bacteria > Candidatus Uhriibacteriota > Candidatus Uhrbacteria bacterium CG10_big_fil_rev_8_21_14_0_10_50_16. The sequence goes on along the minus strand of PCYM01000004.1, from coordinate 6,722 downwards.
AGAGGATCTTTTGTATCTATGCTAAAATCCATCCAACAAATATTATGATTTTATCTGACCGAGACATTCAAAAAGCCATGGAGGCAGGCGATATCTCCGTTGAGCCTTACCATGAAAAAATGATGCAACCTGCATCCATCGATTTGCGTTTAGACAAGCATTTTCTGATCTTCGACACCAACGCCAACTTTGTGATCGATCCTAAAAAACCGATCGACCCCATGATGAAGGAAATTGTGATCGATGAAGACACCCCATTTGTATTGCACCCAGGTGAGTTCGCGCTCGCCATGATCCATGAGACCACAGGCGTCTCAGATAAGTATGTAGGGCGTTTGGAGGGAAAGAGCTCCATTGGCCGCATGGGATTATTGATTCACGTGACCGCGGGATTTTTGGATCCCGGCAACTGTCTCAAAATGACGTTAGAGCTACACAACGTGGCCAATCTTCCTATTTTACTTTATTACAAGATGCCAATTGCCCAAATTGCGTTTGAAAAAATCTCGTCGCCGAGTATTCGCTCCTACAGCAAAGACAATGCGCACGCTCTCAACAGTAAATACGTGGGCGATATGAAGCCAAAAGCCAGCCAAATGTGGAAAAACTTTCTCACCGAGGAAGAATTGGAAAAATTGAGAGATACCTAGGGTGGAACCCGCTCTTTTGCGGGTTTTCCTATCCACAGGCGTTATTGGCAAAACCACGCTATAATCAAGGATGAAATGGACCTCTCAAGCAGGAAAACAGGCGCCTTCTTTGTTATAGATGGCACAGACGGTTCTGGCAAGGCAACACAGACCAAACGCCTTGTTGAGCGTTTGCGTTTGGAAGGATATAACGTAGAGACAATTTCGTTTCCGCAATACGGCGCAAAAAGTTGCGGGTCTGTAGAACGCTATCTCGCTGGTGATTACGGTCGTTCCACGGAGGTCAATGCACGTGCGGCAAGTATCTTTTATGCGGTTGATCGATTCGACGCGTCCTTCCAGATTCGCGCGTGGTTAGATGCCGGAAAGATCGTCGTGTCTGATCGGTACGTCGGTTCCAACATGGCACATCAAGGACAAAAAATTCATGACACCACCGAACGCCACGCCTACCTTGCTTGGAACGACGACTTAGAACACAACATCTTTGGCATCCCGCGACCCACACTCAACCTGGTCCTTAGTGTTCCGCTCGATGTCGCTATACAGCTCGCGGCACAGGGCGCAACAGAAAAAACAAAGGTCGCCGGTGATATTCACGAAGCAGACAGAAATCACATCAGATCCTCAATCAACACCTACAAAGAAATCACGCGATTGTTCCCAAGTTTTCACCATGTCAATTGTGCCCCTCACGGTACACTCCGAAGTATCGACGACATCCACGAGGAGCTTTGGCAAGCCGTTTTGCCGCACATCGGAACACCCGTTACCTCCTTCACTCAACATCAAGAAACCATCTCCGTATGAATCAACTCATTGGTATCGGCGCCCTTATTGACAACGCATGGGAACATTACCGGACACACTACAAATCGCTACTAAAGATTAGCGTCTGGCTACTTGTTATCTCCGTAATAAACGTCGTTGCTATCTTGTTGTATCCCATCGATATAACAGCAGCAACCGCAACAACGTTTTCGGAAAAGATTGGCATTATTCTTTTGCTCATCAACAACTTGGTTTTTGCCGTTATTGTTGGTACCTGGATGCTCAATGCCTTAATCAAAGCAATTCATACACAAAGTACCGGCACAAAACTGAGCTACAAAAAACTTAATGCGGGGTCCTGGAAGCTTTTTCTCCCACAGCTCTTTGTTCGTTTCCTCTGCCTCCTATTCATTGTCGTTTCTCTCTTACTTCCAGTGCTACTTTTCTGGTTCCTCACCAATGTCGGTGTGACGTTTTTGCCATCGCTTGTCTTGTTCCCTCTTTTGTTTGCAGCTCTCTTACTTCTTCTTCCGCCCGTTGCACTCGTCATCTACCTTGCATTTTCTGTGTTTGCTGTTGTTGAGGATGGGGCGCACGGCCTTGCAGCATTACGCGCTAGCATTGTGGTGGTTAAAAAACGTTTTTGGCCCGTGGCATTGCGCATGCTCATTCCAAAGCTACTGTACTTTGGCGTGTTCTTCCTATTGCAGTACTTTCTCATGATCATCATTCGCGTGATCGGCTATAGCGTCTTGCAAGGAACAGACGTGCTCTCAGCGGCCCGTGTAGAATGGATCGCCCTCACCCTGAGCTACTCTGTGCTCTTTGTCTTCCTTAATCCGATACTCCTTATTACGGATCACCTCTTATTCTCGCATCTAAAAAAATCGTAATCCCATTCTATGACTACCACTCAACCGACCTCCGCGGTTCCCGTTGGAAAACTTCCAAAAATTGGCGATATTCTCACCGTAAGTATTGAGGCGGCAAAAAAGCATTTTGCTGTGTATGCAAAAATTTTGCTTCCCTATTTCGGTCTCATCCTTGTTATTGAAATCCTCAGTGTCTTTGACAACGCCATTATTGTGTTCATGACGTTCATCATAATGCTTGCATCGATCGCCTACGCCGTTTGGATGGGAATCATGCTGACCCGTATTTCCTATCAAGCTGTTTCTACGGGATCTGTAAGCGTTGAGAAGGCAAAAGTGGATCTCAACAACGTTATTTGGCCCATGATTGCCGTTGGACTTGTCTCCGGAATCGCTGTGGCAGCAGGAACGATTTTTTTCATCATTCCAGGCATAGTGTTGTACCTCATGTTCTTCTCTGCGCAATATTTGGCGGTGATCGACAAGAAAGGCGTTGGTGATTCTTTGAGCCTCAGTATTGCCATGTCCAAGGGGCGCAAATGGGAGTTGTTTATAAAGCTCTTTGTCAGTAGTCTCGTGGTTGGCATTATTGTTTACGTGGCCGTGCTTATTGCTGGTGGGGTTTTCCTCGTCATTGGAAACTTTGTGTCCGAGGACGTCGGAACAATCCTCTCGTTTGTGGGCGTTGCAGCTGTCACGATTCCAACCATGCCCGTTATCATCAATATTCCAATCATGATCTTTGCTCATCTCAAGAAACTCAACGGAATGAGCTAAGCATTAGTAGAAGCCGGGCAGACGCTCGGTTTTTTCTTTTCTCAGAAAATGATAGGATAGCTACACATATGACGTACCACCATTTAGAACCGGTCATTGGGTTAGAGATTCACGTACAGCTTAAGACCGCGACCAAATTGTTTAGTTCCATTGATAATCACGCCGAAGGAGCAGCCGCGAACACACTGATCTCGGCGATTGATCTTGGTCACCCAGGAACGCTCCCATCGCTTAATCGTGAAGCACTGCGTTTTGCGGTACGCATTGGCTTGGCACTTGGGTGTAAAATCAATACGCCTACCTATTTTGATCGCAAGCATTATATCTACCCCGACCTTCCAAAAGGCTATCAAATCTCTCAATTTGATGTACCAGTGGCCGCAGACGGAGTTATAACGATCGATATCCCAGAAGGTCCACGCTCCAAAGCCGTTATCCACATTGAGCGTGCGCACTTAGAGGAAGACGCAGCAAAAAATATTCATCGCGACGGCAAGACACTTGTAGACTTTAATCGTGCCGGCACACCGCTTGTGGAGATCGTTACGTGCCCAGACTTTAAAACACCAAATGAGGCCAAGATCTTCTTGCTCGAGCTGCGACGTATCTTGCGTTATCTTGCCGTGTCAGATGCTGATATGGAAAAGGGTCACATGCGCTGTGACGCGAACGTGTCTCTGCGACCCGTCAATGCACAAGGATTACCTGTGGCGGACGACTATTATCCAAAGACCGAGGTCAAAAACATGAACTCGTTTAAGTCGGTAGAACGCGCACTTGTGTTTGAAATCGATCGGCAAACAACGCTTTGGGAAGCCGGGACTCCTCCTATGGTCACAACGACACGTGGATGGGATAACGACCATAGCAAGACCGTTTTACAACGCACAAAAGAGGAAGCGGCCGATTATCGCTTTATGCGAGAACCAGACATTCCTCCTACAGATTTATCCCTGTACATCCAAGAGGAAATGGATACGCGTCCAGAACTCCCCGCACAACGTCGCCAACGATTCCAATCCGAGTACGCGCTCTCTGAGCAAGCCGCCGCCACACTTACAGACGATCCCGCACTTGCCGATTTTACCGAACGTGTCATAAGTGAGCTTTTTGCCTGGCTTGCGGCAAATCCAGACATAGACGCCACAGATGAGAATGTGGTTGAGCGCTACAATCAGCCCGTTGGGAAACTCGTCGGCACATGGATTGGGACAAAACTTTTAGGAGCTCTCGCGGAGCGGTCCTCGGACATCCGTATTACACAGATCGAGCCCGAGAACATGGCGGAACTCCTAAACCTCATCTACCAGAAAATCGTCACGGCGCACCAGGCCACGCAGGTCCTAGAAAAAATGCTCAACGATGGAGATTCACCCACGCATATTATCGAGGCGCTTGGTCTTACAACGATTAGCGACACGGACGCCCTGAGCGCGATTATTGATCAAGTACTCGCTGAAAACCCCCACCAAGTGGAGGCATATAAAGCCGGTAAGGTCGTGCTTCTGCAATTCTTTATTGGAATGGTGCAAAAAATAACTCAAGGGAGTGCGAACGTTCCAAAAACAAAGGAATTATTAGAAAGTAAGCTGTGCGATTAGCAAAAACTGAGACAAACGTCTCAGTTTTTTATCCATAGAGGAAGTGCCTCACGTGTACCAAAGCTTCTTCTTGTGTTTTTACCCAAATAATCGTCGGATCACGTCTAAACCAACTCAATTGTCGCTTTGCTAAGCGTCGCGTATTTTGTTGAATCTCTGCAATCATTTCTTCCTCATTGGTATACCCCTGCAAAAAACTCACCACCTCTCGATAGCCGATCCCTGACAGAGCACTTTTACGTGGGTCTACACCTGCGTCCAACAATCCACGAACCTCGTCCACAAGACCCATGCGAACCATCTCATTCACGCGTCGATCCAGACGTGCGTAAAGTTGCTCTCGCGAAACATCAAACGCCAACTGGAGTAACTGATAGTTAGAAGGGCCTTTAGTTTGCAGCTCAGAAAAGGGTCTTCGCGTGGTCCAACAGACCTCAATCCCTCGGACAAGCCTCCGTCGATTATTATTATCGATTGACATGGCGCCAACTGGATCGCAGGCCTCATATGTTGCAACAAGATCCTCCAAGGATTTTTTTGCGAGGCGCTCGCGTAGTACCGGATTTGGTGCGACGTCTGGAAATTGTAAATTATCTACAACCGCTTGAATATACAATCCCGTTCCTCCAACAAGGATTGGCTGCTTCTTTCTTGAAAGTGTGTCATTAATCGCATCAAATGCGCGTTGTTTGTAAACACCAACACTAAACTCCTCATTCGGATCAATCATATCCGCAAGGTGTTCTGGGATACCGTCGACCATAAACCGTTCGTAGCCATCGACTCGTTTCCATTTTCCGGGGTCTTTTGCGCTTCCAATGGTAAGACCTTTGTAAACCTGTCGTGAATCGGCGCAAATAAGCTCTCCGTCTGTTTGTCGAGCAATCTCTAGCGCGAGTGCGCTTTTACCGGAACCTGTAGGTCCTACGACGGCAATCAGTTTTGGTAGGGTATTTATGTCCATGCAACACAGTATAGCAAAAATTTTCGACCCCAGGCAGCGAGGCCGGAGGTCGAAGGGAGGGTACCAATGTTGGTAGGCGGCGTGGGATCCCACGCGCAGAGGCAGAGCAGCCGATCGGCCGCCGCAGCAACCACGGCGATCTGCAGCACATCGTTCTGGACACCCATCTGCCTGGCCCAGGCAACGGTGTAGTACCGCCGCCAGAGATCCGGGGACAGCCCCGAATACAGGAGGATCGTCGCCCAGATCTGGTCCGGCCGGTCGCCTTCACAGATCTCCTCCACTCTCTGGAGGGTGGTGCGCGGAATAGACAGTTGTTTCCACTCCGCTAGAATCGCGCGCACGGCGCGATCAAAGGTGTTGTCCACAAGCGTAAGTCGCATGTGTCACCTCCTTTCCACTTCCACGTATACCAGAAACTCTATCCCCTGTCAAGATTTACAGCCCTTCTTGATTCCTGTAGCATAAAGTCATAATTACTACCTATTCACGCAACCATTCCCCTATGGCACCACGAGGAGAAGGCGTTCCAGAAATGCCAGACGCGGCCGATATTGCCGCCGCACGAAAGAAAGCCCAAGATTTAACAACGCTAGAACAGCCTTCCGTCGCCCCTTTTGAACACAGTGGGACCAATGTTCCAGAAGCAGTAGGTGTTGAATTAGAGATCAATGAACGTCTATCTGCGCTCGAGGCCGCCTATGCAAAAGCAAAGGACAATCCAGACGCCATGAACGTGTTCATTGATAATCTAGAGGAAATGATTGCGTCTAAGAGCCGAGCAAAAGAAGCAAAACTCCTACAACTCGCCGCAGAACGCTTCCAAGAAGGCGAGCATGGCATTAACTATGTTGATACCAGAGATTTAGAGAAGGCTCCAGATACGGCAGCGCAAACCGAGGCTCTTGAGGACGCGAAACGTCTAGCCGTGGAAGTAGAATCTGCAAACGACCTTGCACGATCGAATAGGCCAAAAGGTCACGAGACTGCACAGCCTCGTGGAATGGAAACCGCACAACAACGCGCTGCACGTCAACGCGTGAGCGAGATGCCAGCCGAGGGATTTGGATCCACCTCACCAGAACAG